>CAYUKI010000001.1:0-29902 GCA_964445235.1 uncultured Acidimicrobiia bacterium
CGTGGTGGCCAGAGAGCTCGCCGCGGAGGATCTCCAGGTCGTGATGCTCTCCGAGGTCGTCGCCTAGATCGTTTAGGCGCTGGCGGAGTTCGCCCACGGTGCCCGGCCAGACTGGTTCGAACAGCTCAAGGTGGTATCGGAGATCCTTGACTCGCTTCCGCCATTCATGAAACGCCGGCGCCGAACCGCCATCCTTCGCTTCCCGCCCGAGCGTCCGCCCTCGCCCATAGGTGGCCTCGAGTCCGAAGGCGATCGCCTCGAAACCGCCGGCGGGGGGTTGCCACTCCAGGTAGCGCGCCCTGGTATCGAAGAGGATGGCTCGCACCTCGCGGCGGTCGTTGAGGAGGCCCGAGGCCTCCAAGCGATGGCCGGCTTCCACGCGAAGCTGCACCGTGTCGAAGGTCCCCGGGGCGAGTAGTCGCGAGTATCTCTCTGCGATGCCCCCAAGGGTGTGGATGAGGACGGCCGCCTCTCGGACTGGGGATATGCGTCGGGCAATCCCCGCCAGCAGCCGGGACTCGATGCGCCTCTTTCTCCTCCCCAACACCCCTTCGCCGAGGCGTAGGAGCGCTCTAACTCTCTTCAACGACGTGCGGGCCAGGTGGATGCCCTCATCACCACCTTCGGGAATCAGCCCGGAGAGGGCGGCGTCGAACTGCTCGACGGCGGCGCGGCGGAGCGTATGGAGCAGGGGCTCACCCCTCTGGATGGAGAATCCAGACCTGAAGGCTGGGGTCGGGTCGTTCGGCAGATGAACGGAACCGACCGGGGGGGGGCGAAGCTCTCGAACGACGGCGGCCATGGGCGGCAACGCTCCCGGTCGAATGACTCGCCGGACGCCAATCGGCACGAGGTTGGTGCGGGCCGGTTCCACGTCCGTCAGGCTATACGACCCGGTGCCTTCTACGCGGTTTGCATTTCGCACAATGTGCAGAAACGCGCCGTATTCGTCGTTTTCGCACAATGTGCAGAAACGCGCCGTGCGCGAGAAGGTTGTTTCTCGCCCTACCCTGACGGCATGGCTCGCCCGAGCGCTGGACTGCTGCCGTACCGACGGAACGCTCAAGGCCCGGAGCTGCTCATTGCCCACATGGGGGGACCGTTCTGGGCCCGCAAGGACGCCGGGGCCTGGACAATCATCAAAGGGGAGTACGAGGACGAGGCGCCAATCGAGGCGGCCCGCCGAGAGTACGAAGAGGAGACCGGCCATAGCCCTCCCGATGGTCCGTTCCTCCCCCTCGGCGAGAGGCAACTGCGATCGGGAAAGCTGCTCACGATTTGGGCCGTCGAAGCTGACTTCGACCCGGCGAACCTGCGACCCGGCACTTTCGAAATGGAATGGCCGCCCTGGTCCGGTCGGCGGCACCGATTCCCTGAGATCGATCGAGTGGAGTGGTGCTCGCCGGCCGAGGCGCGGCGTCTGCTCACAGGCTCACAGACAACCTTCGTTGATCGTTTGTTAACCATCTTGGGGAACGAGCCGGGCAGGTGAGGTGTTGGGAGAGCAGACACAGGAGGAGCATTGGAGACACCGACCGACGAAGAATGGCGTGAAAAGCTGACCCCAGAGCAGTACCACGTGCTCAGAGAAGCCGGGACCGAACGAGCCTTCACCGGCACCTACTGGAAGACCAAGAACGACGGGATCTACCGCTGTGCGGGTTGTGGTGGCGAGCTGTTCGACTCGCATGCGAAGTTCGACTCGGGCACGGGATGGCCGAGCTTCACGAGTCCTATCGATGGTGGGGGGGTCGCCGAGAGGACCGACTCCAGCCACGGGATGATCCGTACCGAGGTCGAGTGCGCCACTTGTGGCGGCCACCTCGGCCACGTCTTCCCCGACGGTCCCCGCCCCACCGGTCTGCGCTATTGCATCAACTCGGCGGCGCTGTCGCTGACCGACCGGTTATAGCCGACGCACGGCTGGCGCGCCGGCCAGCACTTGCCGCACCGCCGCCGGTGGCGACGGTACCGTCTTGGACTCATGGCCAGATCCCGACCCACCACCACCGCCGTTTTCGGCTCGGGCCGCCGGGAGAGCCACGACTCGTCGCGGTTCTATTCGCGGTTCGCAGAGCCCATTATCTCCGCTGACCAGGACGTGGCGGCGCCGGTGGCGCTGGACCAGATCTTCACGGGGGACGCCCGGGAGATCGGTGACGATGAAGTCGCCGACGTCTCGGTGGCCCTGGTAATCACGTCCCCCCCCTACTTCGCCGGCAAGGAGTACGAGGCGGACCTCGGAGCGGGCCACGTCCCGGCCAGCTACATCGACTACCTGGAGATGATCCGAGACACCCTGGCGGTTTGCCTCCGTAAGTTGGAGCCTGGGGGGCGCATGGCGATCAACGTCGCCAACCTCGGCCGCAAGCCCTACCGATCCCTTTCCGGCGATCTCATCGGGATCCTCCAAAACGACCTTGGCATGCTCATGCGGGGGGAGATCATCTGGCACAAGGCCAAGGGAGCAGGGGGATCGTGCGCCTGGGGCTCGTACCGCAGCCCGGCGAATCCGGTGTTGCGCGATCTCACCGAGCGGGTGGTGGTCGCCAGCAAGGGTCGATTCGATCGAGCCCTCAACCGGACGACGAGAGAGAAACGGGGTCTGCCCCACCAACCCACCATGACTACCGAGGACTTCCTGGAGGCGACCGTCGACGTCTGGGAGATACCGGCGGAGTCGGCCACCCGGGTGGGCCATCCGGCTCCCTTCCCGGTCGAGCTCCCCCGCCGCCTGATCGAGTTGTACACGTACGCGGGCGACCTGGTCCTCGATCCCTTCATCGGGTCGGGCACCACCGCAGTGGCCGCCGTTCGCACCGCCCGCCATTTCGTAGGTTTCGACACCGACGAGAGCTACGTGGCGCTGGCCCGAAGGCGGCTCGCCGCCGAGTCGAGGTGAGCCGCCCGGTTCACATCCTCTTCGTGTGCATCGGCAACATCGCTCGTTCGCCCACTGCCGAGGCGGCCATTCGGCAGGCGGCCTCCCGGGTCGGTCTGGACCTCGAGGTACGGTCGGCCGGAGTAGCGGCTAGACCCGGGCAGCCACCCAACGCCCGTATGGCCGCTCTCGCCGCCGAACGGCAGATCAATATCCAGCACGCGGCCCGCCAGGTCGGCCAGTCCGATCTCGAATGGGCCGACCGCATCCTGGCGATGGATCGCTACACCCGGGATCGGCTTCTCGAGATTGATGGAAGGGCACACGTCGAGATGTTCGCGCTGCTCGATCCAGACGCCGGCGGCAACGACGAGGTCCTCGATCCCGGGGGGGGGGATGACAACGAGTTCCTCATCGCCATGGGGACCATCGAGCGCGCCGGTGCCGCTTTGATCGCCTCGCTGCTACGGGCCGGGTCAGCCTTCGAGAGCGAGTGACAGCACCTGCCCGATGTTGTCGACCGGATGGAAGGCCAACGCGGTTCGCACCGATTCGGGAATGTCGTCCAAGTCGACCTCGTTGCGCACGGGCAAGATGATCTCGGTCAGCCCGGCCCGGTGGGCGGCCAGCACCTTCTGCTTCACGCCACCGATGGGCAGCACCTTCCCCTGCAAGGTGATCTCACCAGTCATGCCGACGATGGATCGCACCTTGCGGCCCGAGACCAGCGAGGCGAGGGCAGCGGCCATGGCAATCCCTGCCGAAGGCCCGTCCTTTTGGACCGCACCAGCAGGGACGTGCAGGTGGAACCGACGCTGCAGCTTGCCCGGTTCGATACCAAGTTCGACGCAGTGCGATTCGATGTACGACAAGGCGATGCGAGCCGATTCCTTCATGACCTCGCCGAGTTGGCCGGTAAGGGTGAGGCCCGGTTCACCGTCCATGCTGGTGGCCTCGATGAAGAGCACGTCTCCCCCGGACCCGGTAACGGCCAAACCGGTGGCCACTCCAGGCACGTCGGTGCGATCCTTGGCCTCGTCGTGCCAGACCTTGGGCTTGCCCAAGTACTCCCGAACGTTTCCGGCTTCGACCACCACCCGTTCCGAGGCTTCGACGCCGTCAGCAACCACGAGGCCCAGCTCGCCCTTAGCGATCTTGGTCGCCACCTTGCGAGCCAGCCTCCCCAGCTCCCGCTCCAGGTTCCGCACCCCGGCCTCTCGGGTATAGCGGTCGACGATTTCCGCCAGGGCCGATTCGGTCACCTCGATCTCCTCTGGTTCGAGACCCGCCGTGCGGATCTGGCGCGGTAAAAGGTGGTCGCGAGCGATGGCGACCTTTTCGTCGTCGGTGTAGCCGTCCAGCCGAATGACTTCGGTGCGGTCCAGCAAGGGGGCAGGGATCGTCTCGAGCACGTTGGCCGTGCCGATGAAAAGCACCTCGGAGAGGTCAAGGTCGACCTCGAGATAGTGGTCCCGGAAGGTGTGGTTCTGGGCGGGATCGAGCACCTCCAGCAACGCCGAGGAGGGATCGCCCCGCCAATCGGCGCCGACTTTGTCCATCTCATCCAGCAGGAACACCGGGTTCATGGTCTTGGCTTCGATGAGGGCCCGGGCGATCCGCCCTGGGCGGGCTCCGACATAGGTGCGCCGATGCCCCCGCACCTCCGCCTCGTCGCGGACCCCCCCCAAAGCCACCCGTATGAACTTTCGCCCGAGGGCGCGAGCCACCGATTCGCCCAACGAGGTCTTGCCCACCCCGGGAGGGCCCACCAAAAGGACAATGGCTCCGTCGTGACGGGCCAAGGCGTCTTCGAGATGCCGCTCTTTGCGCAATTTGCGGACGGCCAGGTGTTCGATGATGCGCTCCTTCACATCCTCGAGACCGGTGTGATCGGCGTCGAGAACCGCCCAGGCCTCACCGAGATCGAGGCGGTCGGTTGAGGTTGTACCCCAAGGAATGTCGAACATCGTGTCGAGCCAGGTCCGCACCCAGGAGTGCTCGGGGGATTGATCGCTCATCCGCTCCAACCGATCGATCTCCCTCTCCAGCGCCTCCTTGACCTTGTCGGGAAGCGTACGTTCGGCGAGCTTGCGCCGGTACTCCCCTCCCAAGTCCGTGTCGTCGCCCAATTCCTTCTTGATGGCCTCCATCTGCTGTCGGAGCAGATACTCGCGCTGGCTCTTGTCCATCTGTTCGGAAGCGTCTTCTCGAACCTTCTTGCGCAGCTCGAGGGAGGCAAGCACCTCTCGCATCCAGATCAGCAGCTTGCCGAGGCGTTCGCGAATATCGAGAGTCTCGAGCAGCTCAACCTTTTGCTCGAGGCTGAGGTCCGGGGAGTAGACGGCCAGGTCGGCGAGTTGGCCGGGGTTGTCGATGCCGAGGATGCGCTCGGCCACCGAACCCAGGCCGCGGTGCTCCAACACCTCGGTGACCACCGCTCGATACTCGCTCACCAGCTCGTCGAGGCCCTGATCGAAGACCCCGGCGTCCGGATAGGGCTCGGTGTCCACCCAGAGGGCGTCCTGGGCGTCGGTTTGCCCGGCCCCGACCCGCGCCCGCGCCACCCCGGACACCACCACATTGCCGGCGTCGTCGGAATGTTGGATCTCGGCGATCGTGCCGACCGAGGCGTAGCGACCGCCTACTCGCGGCACCAGCAGCAGCCGGTCGCCGGCCCTTCGGGCGGCCGCCAGGGCGGCTTTGCCCTCGGCGGTCTCGATGCGGAGGGTCACCACCATGTGCGGGAATACCACCCCGTTGCGGAGGGGAAGCACGGGGAGGGTGAAATGGGTCGTTTCGGGCACGAAGTCTCCTCGAGGAACTGCTTACCCGATTACAGCACTCCGATCTACCTTCCTATTCCCAAGATTTCGGAAATATGACAGTGCATGACTCAGGTTCTACCCTACGCACACACTCAATATTGAATTAAGGACATTGAGGGACACCTAGGAGGAGCAAGACCATGCCTCGGGCAGTCGGTATCGATCTCGGAACCACCAACAGCGTCATCGCCATTCTCGAAGGGGGGGAGCCCACCATCATCGCCAACGCCGAAGGCACCCGGACCACGCCGTCGGTGGTCGCATTCAAGGATGGCGAGGTGCTGGTCGGCGAGGTGGCCAAACGGCAGGCGATCACCAACCCCGACCGCACGGTCCGCTCGGTGAAGCGGCAGATGGGGACGAGCTGGTCGATAGATGCCGATGGGAAGCGCTACACGGCCCAGGAGATCTCTGCCCGCATCCTCATGAAGTTGAAGCGCGACGCCGAGGCCTATCTGGGAGAGCCGATCAAGGAGGCGGTGATCACCGTTCCCGCCTATTTCAACGACGCGCAGCGGCAGGCCACGAAGGAGGCCGGCCAGATCGCCGGGCTCGAAGTGCTCCGCATCATCAACGAACCGACCGCCTCCTCCCTCGCCTACGGCCTCGACAAGGAGCACGATCAGACCATCCTGGTCTTCGACCTGGGGGGGGGCACGTTTGATGTGTCCATCCTCGACATCGGGGAGGGAGTGTTCGAGGTGAAGGCCACCTCCGGTGACACCCATCTCGGTGGCGACGACTGGGACCAGGCGATCGTCGACTGGCTCGTCACCACTTTCAAAAACGAGAACGGAGTCGACCTCGGCAAGGATCGAATGGCCGCCCAGCGCCTCAAGGAGGCGGCCGAGAAGGCCAAGATCGAGCTGTCCCAGGTGTTCGAGACCGAGGTCAACCTGCCCTTCATCACGGCCACCGCCTCCGGGCCGCTGCACCTCCAGAAGAAGCTGACCCGCTCGGAGTTCCAAAAACTCACCGAACATCTTCTGGAACGATGCAAGGGCCCCTTCCAGCAAGCGATCAAAGACGCCGGCGTCGCTGTGTCGACCATTGACCACGTCGTGCTGGTCGGTGGTTCCACCCGCATGCCGGCCGTGCAAGAGCTGGTCCGCACCACGATCGGCAAGGAGCCGCACAAGGGGGTCAACCCCGACGAGGTGGTCGCTGCCGGTGCGGCCATCCAGGCGGGGGTCCTCAAGGGCCAGGTCAAGGACATCCTGCTGCTCGATGTCACCCCGCTGACGCTCGGGATCGAGACCAAGGGGGGTGTAACCACCAGGATGATCGAGCGGAACACCACGATCCCGACTAGGCGCGCTGAGATCTTCACGACCGCCGATGACAACCAACCCGAGGTGGAGATCCACGTCCTACAGGGCGAGCGGTCGATGGCTGCCGACAACAAGAGCCTCGGCAAGTTCCGATTGACCGGCCTTCCGCCTGCCCCGATGGGTATCCCCCAGATCGAGGTGACCTTCGACATCGATGCCAACGGCATCGTCTCGGTCGCCGCCAAGGACCGCGGCACCGGCAAGGAACAAGCGATGACCATCACCGGTGGCACCGCCCTCGGCAATGACGAGATCGACCGCATGGTCCGAGATGCCGAGTCCCACGCCGAGGAAGATCGGGTCCGCCGGGAGGCTGCCGAGACCCGCAACCAGGCCGATCAGCTCACCCATCAGACCGACAAGCTCCTCAAGGACTCCGGCGACAAGATGACCGCCGACGAAAAGTCGAAGGTCGAGGCAGCGCTTGCAGACCTGAAAAGCACCCTCGAGTCCACTACGGCCGAGCCACAGGCGATCAGAACCAAGATGGAATCCCTCTTGAGTGCCAGCCAGGCCATGGCCACCCGTCTCTACGAGCAGGCGAGCCAGCAGGCCCAGACGGCTGGGGGAGAATCGCAGTCCGGCGACGAGGACATCGTCGAAGCTGAGATAGTCGACGAGGGAAGCGAATCGTGAGCGAGCCGTTCGACCTACCTCCAATGGTGGAAGCTGAGCTGCTGCCGGAAGAGGAGGCCACCGCCGCCAGCCTGGGGATCGACCTGCCGGAGGATCCGGCCGAGGCCCTACCGCTGGTGCTGTCCGAACTCGCCACCGCCCGCCACGAAGCCGATGCGTATCTCGACGACCTTCGCCGGGTGGCGGCCGACTTCGACAACTTCCGAAAGCGTGCCCACCGAGAGCAGGCCGCCCTGGTCGAACGCGCCTCCGAACGGGTGGTGAGGTCAATGCTCCCAGTCTTGGACGGCTTCGACGCCGCATTGGCTGTCGAACCGAAGACCGAGACCGAGGAGCAGCTGCTGGCCGGTATGCGCAGCACCTATGCGCTGCTGATCGATTGCCTGGCTAAGGAGGGCCTCGAACCCCTCCCTACCTGGGATGAACCTTTCGATCCCGAGATCCACGAGGCCATCAGCGCCCGCGAGGACGGTGAGGCCAAGTTGGTGGTCACCTCCGAGCTGCGGCGCGGGTACCGGTTGAAGGGGAGGACGCTGCGGGCTGCCTTGGTGGCGGTGAACGAAGAGTGAGCACGTGGTGGCATCCATGGCAGACGAGTAGCAAGTCATGAATCGCGATTGGGTCGACAAGGACTTCTATGCGGTCCTCGGCATCTCCAAGGAGGCGACCCCCGACGAGATCAAGCGCGCCTATCGCAAGCTCGCCCAGAAGCACCACCCGGACGCCAATCCCGGCAAGAAGGAGGCTGAAGAGAAGTTCAAGGACATCTCGGAGGCCTACGCAACTCTTTCCGACCAGGACCAGCGCACCGAGTATGACCAGGTCCGCCGGTTGGTGGACTCGGGACAGTTCCGCGGTTCGGCTGGGCCAGGCTTTTCGGGCCAGCGCATTCGCGTCGAGGACCTCTCCGACCTGTTGGGGGGGTACGGCGGTCTCGGCGACATCTTCGGGGGTGGGGCTGGCCGGCGTACGTCGGGCCGGGGCGTCGACCTCAGCGCCGATCTCCACCTCTCGTTCCAAGACGCCGCATCCGGGGTAACGACCCAGGTGTCCGTGCGGGGCGAGTCGGCGTGTTCGCGATGCGGCGGCAGCGGAGCGGAGCCGGGCACCAGGGTCGAGACTTGTCCGACCTGTGGCGGCACTGGGACAGTCGCCTCCAACCAGGGCTTCTTCTCGATCGCCAACCCCTGCCCCCAGTGCCGGGGGGCGGGCCGTCTCATCGACTCCCCTTGTACGAAGTGCCGCGGCAGAGGCACCGAAAGCCGCACCCGCCAGGTCAAGGTGAAGGTCCCGGCCGGGGTGGGTGATGCCGCCACGATTCGACTGCGTGGCAAGGGCGCGCCGGGTCGCAACGGTGGACCGGCCGGCGACCTGCTGGTGCGGGTCCATGTCGCACCCCACCCGCTCTTCCGCCGGCGCGGCCAAGACCTTCTGCTGACCGTTCCCGTGACCTACCCCGAGGCTGCTCTCGGCACCCAAGTCGAGGTACCGACACTCTTCGATGGTCCGGTGACGGTGAAGATCCCCGCCGGCACCAACACCGGCAAGATGCTGCGCATCAAGGGTCGGGGTGTGCCCACCGAGCGCGGCAAGCCCGGAGATCTCCTCCTGACCGTCGAGATCGCCGTACCGAAACACCTCGGCAAGGACGAGAGGAAACTGCTCGAACAACTGGCCGCCCTGGAGAGCGAGGACCCCCGTGCCCGTCTCAAGGTGAGCGATGCCTGATCGACGCAAGCCCCGAGCCGTTTACGTCATCTCGGTGGCCGCCGAGATGGCCGGAATGCACCCTCAGACGCTTCGCATTTACGAGCGCAAGGGGTTAATTGAGCCTTATCGCACCCCGGGCGGGACCCGCCGCTACAGCCAGGAGGACATCGTGCGACTGGCCATCATCTCGGAGCTGACGGAGTCCGGGCTCAACCTGGCGGGTGTCAAGCGCGTCCTTGCCCTTCAACTGGAGATGGTCCGGCTTGGCAGTGAAATAGAGAAGATGAGGAACCAGATCGTCGAGGTCGAGGAGGCCGCCACCCGCCAAGTACGCGAGGTCCACCGGTCGTACCGCCGGGAGATCGTTCTCAGATCGCAGGCGCTCCCCGAAGTTCGCCGCAAGAAAGCCTGACCCTTCTGCCGGGCGAGGACAGTCCAGCCTCTCCTGCCGCACCGGAGCCGAGAGGCGCGGCCAGGTCCCGAGCAGGAACGCTTTAGCATGCGCCGGTGGCCGAGAGCTACTCAGGACCGATCCGCATCTACGACCTCAACGGCGATCTTCTCACCCTTGGGACCGCCTCCTTGCACTCCAACCCCGACGGGGGCAACTGGGAAGGCACTCTTTCGATCATCGACGGAACCGGCGTGGCCGGTAAGGCTCTAACCGTGCGCCTTGCCCCCCCCCAAGGAGCACCATCCGACGCCCAGCTCCACCCGCTGGCGGCCAGTGGCGAGATGGCGATATCCAAGGTGGTCGGTCTCGGCCCCCAGCCGTTCTAGGACGCTCAGTCCGTTCTGTGTTGGTGCCCGCGCTCTCGGTGAACGTGGCGAAGCACACCGTGGCGGTGAGCGGCGTCGTCGATCAAAAACCCTTCGCCGACCGACACCACCGAGGCGCCATAGGCTTCGGTGAGATGGTTTCTGGTCAGGGCTCGATCGGGAGGACCGGCCACCACCAGTCGGTTCGCCATCAGCAGCACATGGTCGGCGGAGGCGGCCTCGGAGAGGTCGTGGGTGGTCACGACGACCGTACCACCCAGCATCTTTTCCTGCCGGATCGCTTCACCGATCGAGTCGGCGGAGACCAGATCGAGGCCCGTGATCGGTTCGTCGAGGAGCAGCACGTCGTGGTCTTGTGCCAAACCTTGTGCGACGAAGACCCGTTGACGCTGACCAGCGGAGATCTCGTCGAGGTGGTGGGTAGCGATACCTTCCAGGCTCATCCGCGCCATGGCCTCTGCGACCGTCCGCCGATCCGTCGTTCCGGGCCGCCCGAGCAGACCGAGGCGGGCGAAGCGGCCCATCGCCACCACCTCTCCGACCGTCACCGGGATCGCCTCGTTGACTTTCGTGGCCTGCAAAACGTAGGCGACCCTCGGCCGAGCCACCGCCGGGCTGGACCCCAGCACCACCAGCGTTCCGTCTCTGAGTGGATGGAGACCGGCAATCGCCGCCAATAGCGTCGACTTACCCGACCCGTTGGGGCCGATGATGGCGGTTATCGCTCCGCGGGGGATAGTGAAGGTGGCGCCGGCCACCGCCACGACATCGCGGTGGGCCAGGCGGTAGGCCAGGGTGACCGACTCGGCGACCACGGCGTCGATCATGCCGGGATGCAGTCTCGGCAGACGCCCACGATCTCCAAACCGTGGCCGGCTACTTCATAGCCCGCTCGGCGGCCGAAGCGCCGGGCCAGGTTGCCCAAGGCTCTTTCGGAGACATCGTCGAGCTCAACGTCCTCCACCACCCCGCAGTCGGCACACACGAGGTGGTGATGATGACCGCTCAACCATTCGGAGAGCTCGAAGCGGATTAGGCCGCTCGGGTCGTGATGGCGTCTGACCACACCCGCCGCCTCCAGCATCGCCAGCGAACGGTACAACGACGACAACGGCACCTGCGATTTGAGCAGCCGGTGAAGCTCGCCGGCGCTGCGCGGCCCGGGAGCCTTCCATAGGGTGGCGATCAGCCGGTCCCGACCGACCGTGAACCGCACTCCCCGCTGATGAAGTCGACGCCTGACCTGAGAGATGACGTCGGGCTCTTTGGACACCACGTGCTCCCGCCGCTAGCTTTTACTGAGAATGATTCTCAATCCTAACAGGCTGCGGAGAACGGCTCTTTGGGCGGTGGCCGGGCTCCTGGTGGCCTGTAACGGCGGGGCAGCTGAAACCGACCAAGGAGTTTTCGTCATCGCCACCACTTCCATACTCGGCGATGTCGCCACCAACGTCGTCGGCTCGCAAGGGGCAGTCGAGGTACTCATACCTCCCGGCACCGACCCCCACGAGTTCGTCCCCTCTGCCCGCCAGATCGCCGGACTGTTCGAGGCCGACTTGGTGGTTGCCAACGGACTGGGCCTGGAGGAAAACCTCGTCGATCCCCTCGCCGAGGCTGCCGCCGCCGGGGTCCCGGTCCTTGAGCTGGCACCGCATCTCCGACCCCTTCGAGACGACCCCCACTTCTGGACCGACCCGGTAAGGATGGCGGAGGCGGCCGAGCTGATAGCCATCGCCCTCGGGACCGATGATGCCGCCGCCCACGCCGCTGCCTATGCCGAAGAGCTGGCGGCGGCGAACGCCGAGTTCGCTGTCCGCTTGGCCGAGGTCCCCGTCAGGGTGCTCGTGACCAATCACGCCGTCTGGTCCTACTTCGCCGATCGTTACGGCTTTGAAATCGTCGGCACGGTCGTGCCGGGGCTCTCCACCGCCGCCGCGCCGAGTGCAACCGACCTGGCCGACGTGGTGGACGTGATCGAGAGAAACGAGATCGGGGCGATCTTCGTCGAGTCCACCAACCCGGTGAGACTGGCCGAGGCGGTGGCTGCCGAGGTCGGCCGGCCGATCAAGATCGTCCAACTGTTTGCCGAGAGCCTCGGGCCGCCCGGCTCGGCTGCGGAGACCTACCTTGGCATGATGGAGTTCAACGTCGATCGGATAGCCGGGGCACTTACACCATGAGCTGGCTCGTCGAACCCTTCCAGTTTGCATTCATGCAGCGGGCGGCGTTGGCAGGGGTCCTGGTCGTGGTGGTGACCGCCCTGGTGGGTACATGGGTGGTGTTGAGGGGGCTGAGCTTCCTCGGTGAGGCGCTCGCCCACGGCGTCCTGCCCGGTCTGGCGGTGGCCACCTTGGTCGGCTTCAACCCGCTGCTGGGAGCCGCCCTCTCGGCGCTGGTGATGGTGGGAGGAATCAACCTGGTGCATCGTCGTTCGCGCCTGAGCGAGGACACCGGCATCGGGCTGCTGTTTGTGGGCATGCTCGCCCTCGGCGTGATAATCATCTCCCGAAGCCAGGGATTCGCCAGCAGCCTCACCGGCATCCTTTTTGGTGACGCCCTCGGGGTGGGCGCCGGTGACCTGTGGCTACTCGCCGTGGTTGCCGTGGTCACCCTCCTGCTGACGATCTTCCTCTGGAGACCGTTTCTCGCTCTCTCCTTCAACGAGGACAAGGCCGAATTGCTCGGCATGAGACCTCGCCTTGCCAACGTCGCCCTGCTCGTGCTCATCACCCTGGCGGTGGTGGCGTCGTTCCGAACGGCGGGGACCCTGCTGGTCTACGCCATGCTGGTGGCACCTCCCGCCACGGGGGCCCTGCTGGCTCGCCGCCTGCCGGCCATGGTGGCGACGGCGGTGGTGGTCGGGGTGGTATCGGTCTTCCTTGGCCTGCTGGTCAGCTATCACGCCGGCACCGCCGCCAGTGCCACCGTGGCCGGGACGGCGGTGGCCATCTTCTTCATCGGACTGCTGGTGACCAGGAGAGCCGGAGCCGGTTTATAGGCCGGCCCCGGTTCTTTCACGTCAGAAATTTCCGAGGGTTAAGGAGTAACCGTCAGCGTCGAGGCATAGATGTTCTGGTTGCGGTTGCCGATGTTGTTGGGAGTATTGCCCGCCGCTGGATCGAGATCACAATGACCGGCGGGCACTCCCTGTTGTCCGGCCTAGTGCACCGTCTGCACTAGCTGAGTCTCGTTATGGTGTTCAAAGTTCGGGGCCTCGAGGTCGGGGTTGACGCCCCTCGAGCCCGGTGAGCCAGCCCAGCGACGCAACGATCGCTGCTTGACGCCGGGACCAATACTCCTCCACTTCTTGGCGGCTCGCCGGTAGGCCAGGGTCGTCGGAAACATCTCCGAAGTAGCCGAGGCCTCGCACGATGTGAAGTATCGCCCCCTCCGGGGTGGCGGGGCGGTAGCGGTTGTTAAAGAGAGCCAGGCCCTCTTCCACCCGATAGCCGGCGACGCGTTCGAGGATCATGAGGTCGAAGTAGTCGCGAAGCTCGCCGCGGTCGCCAACCACTTTGAGCTTGGTGGCCAACAGGTCACGAAGCCCGGCAACGGGAATGCCTCCAATCTCCTCAACCGGTTCAACCGGGTGTTGATCTGCGGCGTCGAGGAACCGGACCCGGGTCTCATCGAGGTAGCCATTAACCGTGCCGACCTCGAGCCGGGTCGGAACGAACCGGCCGAGCCGTTCGAGGGAGCTGACCAGCCGCTTCGGATCGAAGGGCTCACCGACGAAGAAGCCAAGATCCCGGCTGACCCTATGACCGAGGTGGGCTGCTATCCCGGTGCCTCCGACTAGGTACGCCCCGCGGGGGAGGTTGCCAACCACGGTCATCCAGGTACGTTCGGTTGCTGGAGGTAAAACCGCCCGAAGATGCTGGGGAAGCTCTACAGCCACTGCGCTGACCTACCTAGCTTCAGCCAGGTTCCGGGCCAACGCCACACGACGAGGCTCGAGGCCTCTGCCAGAGGCGGCCCTTAGGAAGGCCTCGGGCGACAACGTGACCGCCGCCCAGGCGTGAGCCCCCGCGTCGTCACTTGCCAGCACACGGGCGGCGATGTAGGCGCCGTCCCGCTCGATATTGAGTTGGCGCACATCGGCGTTCCAGAACAGGTGACGCAGCCAAACCGGAACCACCCGACCCTCGTCATCGTCCCGGGTGAGCGGTTCGGGAAACACGACACTGGCCACCGCCGGCCCCAAACGACGCAAGCGGCGGTGCCGCAGCTTCACATGCCACACATCCACCTCGGTGGTCCTGCCCATCACCACACGTCGCCGCTCCCTCCCCACCAGGCCCATAGCCTGGAGTCGCCCGAGGGCACGAGTGGCCGTGGTTGGACTGATCCCCGCTGCTCGGGCGACCGCGCGAGCAGACCGCAAGCCAAACGGGCGACGCAACAAGGCCGCCAACACCAGCACCTCCTTACGACGTAGACCGGCTATCTGAGGAGCGAAGCCGAACCGACGCTGCAACAAGGCCAGATCGGCGGCGGAGAAACGCAGGTGACCCCCCTCCGTCACCGCTGGGCGCACAAGCCCGGCCGCCACAGCTCGATGCACCCGCGATCGGGTCGTATCCAACGCGGCAGCAACCTGACCCGTCGTCAGCCAGCCGTCCATTTCGCGACATTCTAGTCGGCGATGGCCCAAGGCGACCTCGCCACTTTCCGCATGTGCTTGCCGCAGCCGGCCACCAAGACAAAGCCAACCACAACCAAGAACCGAGTTGAACCTCACCTACCCCGAAGGCCGCGTCAGCGTCGAGACGGACCGCGGGGTTCAGGCCCTGATGATTTCGGGTCCGAAGGTCAGCTCGCCGCCAGCGGCATCCACGGTTATTAGGTCGCCCTCGGTGTACACACCCTCCAGGATCTTCGTCGCCAACGGGTCGGCGAGCCGTTTCTGTATGACCCGCTTGAGAGGTCGGGCCCCGTAGACCGGGTCGTAGCCCTCCTCGGCCAGCACAAGCTTGGCGGCGTCGGTGATCTGCAGCGTTATCCGCCGGTCGTCGAGGCGGCGGCGAACCAGATCGAGCTGGATGTCGACGATCGTTCTTACCTGCCCTTTGGTGAGTCGGGTGAAGACGACGATCTCGTCCACCCGGTTGAGGAATTCGGGTCGGAAATGGGCGCGTACCGACGTCAGGACCCGCTCGCGCACTACCGAGTCGGACAGCTCCAACTGGATGTACTCCGAGCCCAGGTTGGAGGTCATGATCAGCACCGAGTTGGTGAAATCGACGGTGCGGCCTTGCCCATCGGTAAGCCGGCCGTCGTCCATGAGCTGGAGCAATACGTTGAAGACGTCGGGGTGGGCCTTTTCGATCTCGTCGAGCAGAATCACCGAATAGGGCCGGCGGCGAACCGCCTCGGTGAGCTGGCCGCCTTCCTCATAGCCGACGTAGCCGGGGGGGGCACCGATCAACCGCGACACCGAGTGCTTTTCCATGTACTCGGACATGTCGACTCTGACCATGGCCCGCTCGTCGTCGAAGAGGAACTCCGCCAGGGCTCGAGCCAGTTCGGTCTTGCCGACGCCCGTGGGCCCAAGGAAGAGAAACGAACCGATCGGGCGATGTGGATCGGAGAGCCCGGCTCGACTGCGCCGGACGGCGTTGGCGACCGCCTCCACCGCCTGGTCTTGGCCTACCACCCGCCGGTGCAGCTGACTCTCCAATCTGATCAGTTTCTCCAGCTCCCCCTGCATCAGCCTGGCAACGGGTATGCCGGTCCACCTCGCTACGACCTCGGCAACATCTTGCTCGGTGACCTCCTCGGAGAGCATTCGCCCTTCCGAGTGCAGCTTCTCGAGCTGTTCTTGTCGCTGGCCCAGCAAGCTCTCGAGCTCCCGCAGCGTCCCGTAGCGGAATTCGGCGGCCTTGGCCAGGTCGCCGTCGCGCTCGGCTCGTTCAGCCTCTGCCCGGGTTGATTCGATCCGCTCTTTGGCAGTGCGGATGCCCGAGATTGCGTCCTTCTCGAGGTTCCACCGTGCCATGAGCGCGTCGACCTCTTCGCGCAGGTCGGCGTGCTCCTTCTCGAGGGCGGTCAACCGCTCCCGAGACACCGCGTCGGTCTCCTTCTTCAGGGCCTCGCGCTCGATCTCCAATTGGATCCGGCGCCGTTCCAGCAGGTCGATCTCCTCGGGCATGGAGTCGATCTCGATACGAAGACGCGAGGCGGCCTCGTCGATCAAATCGATGGCCTTGTCGGGCAGATTCCGGGCGGCGATGTAGCGGTCCGAAAGTACCGCCGCCGCCACCAGACCGCTGTCGGTTATGCGCACTCCATGGTGGACCTCGTACCGCTCCTTCAGGCCACGCAGGATTCCGACCGTATCGGCCACCGAAGGAGCCTCCACCAGCACCGGCTGGAAACGGCGTTCGAGGGCGGCGTCCTTCTCGACATGCTTTCGGTATTCGTCGAGGGTCGTGGCGCCGATCATCCGCAGCTCCCCCCGCGCCAGCATCGGTTTGAGCATGTTGGAGGCATCCATCGCTCCCTCGGCAGCGCCGGCGCCGACCACGGTGTGCAACTCGTCGAGGAAGGTGATGACCTCCCCTTCCGAGGCCTTGATCTCCGAAAGGACCGCCTTGAGCCTCTCCTCGAACTCGCCGCGATACTTCGCCCCGGCCAGCATTGCCCCCAGGTCCAGGGCGATGATCCGTTTGCTCTTCAGACCCTCAGGCACGTCGCGATCGGCCATTCGCCGCGCCAACCCTTCGACGATGGCGGTCTTCCCGACCCCGGGTTCGCCGATCAGTACTGGGTTGTTCTTGGTGCGCCGGGAGAGGACCTGGATCACCCGGCGAATCTCGTCATCCCGACCGATGACCGGGTCGAGCTGTCCAGCTCGGGCAGCGGCAGTGATGTCTCGACCGTATTGCTCGAGGGCGTTGAAGGTGGATTCGGGGTCTTCGGAGGTGACCCGTTGCCGACCGCGGACCGAGACGAGGCCCTGGAGAATCAAGTCTTTGGCCGCCCCCAGCTTGCGCAACAGGTCACCGACGGCGTCTCGCCCCTCTGCCAGAGCCAACAACAGATGCTCGACCGACAGGTAGTCGTCCTTCAGGTCGGCCCGGAAACGATCGGCGCGTTCGAGCGTGGCGGTCAGCTCGGAGGAAAGGCCAGGCTCCTGGGCACCGTAGACCTTGGCGAGTTTGTCGAGCGCGGGGTCGAGGCTACGCCGGATGGTGGCGGGTTGGATACCCAGCTTGGCCAGAAGGGGCAGCACCAGACCGTCGGTCTGGGAGAGCAGAGCCGTCAACAGATGGCCGTTGTGAACGGCCGTGTGATTGGCGGTGCTGGCATAGTCGCGGGCGGACAGCAGTGCCTGCTGGCTCTTGGTGGTCAGTCTGGACAGATCCACGTCCGAATCCTCCGGGCAGGAAATCTAAGCGTATTGCTGTCGCCTTTGGCGAGGGCGGGTAATTCCCGTCCATTCTGCCCAGGGGATTCACATCGCTTTGACGACCCGCCGGTTGACCGCGTCGAGGATGGCTTTGGCGGTGGCGGAGGAGGGATCGTTCTGGCGAATCAACGCCGACCCGATCAGGTAGTCGCTCCAGCCTTGCTCGTGAACCTGAGCGAGGGCAATGCGGGCGGGGCCGAGATCGGTGGTGCCGACCGCCGCCAGGTCGAACTGGAGCCTTCCTCCAGAGACGAGCTCCACCGCTCGCAAGGTGGCTTCTCCGACCAGCCGGGGGCGGTGAACATGGTCAGCGTCCCCATTCGAGGCGCCGATGAAGGCTCGCCCGCCGAAGGCGAGGGTCACCTCGATGCCGACCTTGTCACCTTCGACCTTCTCTTCGATGGTGGCCAAAGCCGGACGTTCGAGGTACATAAGGCTGCGAGGGTACTCGCCGGCGGGTTCGGGGTTCCGACATTCTTCACGGAGGGGCCTCGCCAGGTAGCAGCCCCGACCGCACCAGACTGGCGCCGTGAACCGTTACAAGATCCTGCCGCACACCGCCGATGAGGGAATCCTCGCTTATGGGCGCAGCAGAGCGGAACTGCTGGAGAACGCCGCCTACGGCATGTTCGATCTCATGTTCGAGCTGGCCGGACTCGAACCAACCCGCTTCTTCCCTGTAGAGGCAGATGGGGACACGTTCGAGGAGCTGGTCGTGGACTGGCTCTCGAAGCTCCTGGCGGTTGCCGAAATCCAGAGCTTGGTGTTCTCCACTTTCGAGATCGAATACCTGGAGGCGCCGGCCCTCCCCGGCCCCGAGCAACCTCACCACCGTTTGAAAGGACGGGCGGGGGGCGTGGAATTGGTCAAGGCCGTGCAGAAAGGCCAGCCCATCAAGGCGGTCACCTACCACCATCTCGAGATAGTCGAGAAGGATGGTCGATACCAGGCGACGATCTTCTTCGATGTTTAGTGCACCGTCTGGTGAATAATCGTGGGGTCTCGCCGGCCACTTGGTCGATATAGCGGTCGCGTTTGTAATAGGCGTGGCGACGGCCGGGCTCATCAACACCTTCATCGGCAAGATCGTCAACCCGCTGCTTGGGCTCATCTTCAACACCGGCAGCCTGGACGGTTCCATTCCGTTCGGGAAGGTTGTGGACGGCGTCCAGCAGGGAAGCGTCGGTTCATTCATCGGCGCCATCATCAACTTCTTGGTGATCGCCTTCGTGATGTTCATGGTCGCGAAGGCCTACAACAAGATGAAGAAGCCAGCCGAGGCGGCTGGACCCCCCGAAGACATCACCCTCTAAAGGAAATCCGAGACGCTCTCACGAAGTAACTAACCAAGTACTCGGTAGAGGCGGCGCAATATTCATCGGCGGGGGCTCGGAGCCCTTCGCCTCTTCCGCCGGCTCTTTCCTTGTCATAGGCTTCCGTCATGAGACGGGTAGGACCCGCCACCTTTGAATTGGAGAAAACCGGTGGCATGCGGGTGCCGGGCCGGATCTTCGCCACCGAGGCGCTGCTCGAAAAGGCTCTCGACGACCAGGCAGTTCAGCAGGTCGCCAACGTCGCCCACCTCCCCGGCATCGTCAAGGCCTCGATGGCCATGCCGGATATCCACTGGGGTTATGGCTTTCCGATCGGAGGGGTGGCGGCCACCGACGTCGCCGACGGGGGGGTGGTGTCGCCGGGCGGAGTCGGATTCGACATCTGCTGTGGGGTGAGGTTGCTGTCGACTTCCTTGAGCCGAATTGACTTCGACCAGCACCGCCAAGCAGTCATGGGTGAACTGGCAGCTCGAATTCCACGCGGCTTGGGCGCAGGCGCGATCGCCGCCAAGTCACTCATTGGGCGCGTGCTGGCGGAAGGCGCTCGGGCCGTGCTCGATGCCGGGTATGGCACGGACCGCGATCTCACCCGCTGCGAGGAAAGCGGTCGCTCAGACGGCGCCGACCCCGCGCTTCTCAGCCAGACGGCCATCGATCGAGGGGGGGGACAGCTCGGTTCGTTGGGGGCAGGCAACCATTTCCTGGAGGCCCAACTCGTCGAACGGGTCCTCGATAACGCCGCCGCTGCCGCTTTCGGGCTCGAGCAGGGGACGATCGCGGTGATGATCCATTGCGGTAGTCGGGGCCTGGGGCATCAGACCTGCCAGGACCAGTTGAAGCTGATGGGGTCGGCGATGAGCCGTCACGGCATCACCGTGCCCGACCGCCAACTCGCTTGTGTTCCGGTCGATTCACCGGAGGGCCGCCGCTACTTGGGAGCGATGGCCGCGGCCGCCAATTTCGCTTGGGCGAACCGCCACGTCCTGGCCGACAGTGCTCGGCGAGCGTTCCGAACCGTTTTTCCAAATCAGGAGATGCCGCTCGTGTGGGATGTCGCCCACAACCTCGCCAAGCTCGAGACCCATCGAGTCGGGAGTTCCGATCGTCTGCTCTGCGTGCACCGGAAAGGGGCCACCCGTGCGTTCCCGCCCGGACATCCCTCGCTGCCCGAAGACTTCGTCGGCGTGGGCCAGCCGGTGCTCGTACCAGGGAGCATGGGCACCGCCTCTTGGGTGCTGGTGGGCGAGCCTGGCAACCCAGCCTTCGACAGCGCCGCCCACGGTGCTGGGCGCCTGATGAGCCGCCACGCCGCCTCGCGACAGATGTCAGGGCAGGCGGTGAGAAAGCGGCTGGAGGAGGCCGGTGTCGAGGTTCGGCCGCGTTCGGTCGGCCTCCTGGCCGAAGAAGCCCCCTACGCCTACAAGGACGTCGACGAAGTCGTGGAGGCCTGCCGACTGGCCGGTCTGGCTCGCCCGGTGGTCCGGCTGGTTCCCCTCGGTGTGGTCAAAGGTTGACAACGCACGGCCGCACCAAGCGCCCTTGAAGAAGACTCAGCCCACGCGCGACAATGCGGAGCATGACGATTCACTTGGATCACACCATCGTGCCCGCGAAAGACAAGACCGCCGCGGCCCAGTTCTTCGCCGAGATCTTCGGCCTCCAGGTCAAGCCGGGCCGTGGCTACTTCGCCCAGCTGCAGGTCAACGAGAGCCTCACCCTCGACTTCGCCGACGAGGTGGAGCCATTTGGTAGCCATCACTACGCCTTCCACATCAGCGAGGCCGAGTTCGAGGACATCTGGAGCCGGGTGAAGGCGAAGCAGCTTCCCTACGGCAGCGGGCCGGCCGAGCACACCAACGGGCGGACCTACACCCGGCGCGGCGGGCGGGGGTTCTACTTCGAGGACCCAAACGGCCACCTGCTCGAAGTCATGACGGTTCCGGAGACAGGGAGCTAGCCGACCGCCCTTACGCACTGGGTCTTTTGCTATCGCTCCTAGCCCGCTACTATGTTTGGCATGGTAGATAGGGGACAGGAGAGAAGCAGCCAACTTCTCAAGGGCGTGCTCGAGATGTGCCTCCTGGCACTGATCACCGAAGAGCCGAGCTACGGATACGAGATGGTCAGGAAATTGTCGGACCGAGGCCTCCCACTGGTCGGAGAAGGAAGTATCTACCCGTCGCTGGCCCGCCTCCAACGGGCCGGGCGAATCGAGGGTTACCTAGTGGAGTCAACCGGCGGTCCCGCCCGCAAGTACTACCAGATGACAGATACGGGGCGCCGGGCCCTCAACGAGTGGCAGGCGGATTGGTGGCGTCTCGCCGGAGGTGTACAAAGCGTGCTCAAGCCCGCGGAGAAGGAGATGATGTGGGAATAGAAATCTGGAGATGGTTGTGGACCGGTTTGGCCGTGGTGATGCTGGTCGGAGAGATTTTCTCCGCCGGCTTCTTCCTCCTGCCCTTCGGGATCGGGGCAGTGGCCGCGGCGTTGCTGGCTTGGTTCGGTGTCGCCGTGCTCGCCCAGTGGCTGGTGTTCTTCGGCGTATCGCTGCTTGCGCTCGCCTACTTACGAAAGTTCGTCAGCCGCCAGGACGACGCCGACCTCCCCAAGGTCGGACCGAACCGTCTGATCGATGCGCAGGCTTTGGTGGTCGAACGCATCGACCCGATCTCTCACACTGGCATGGTGAGGGTGGAGGGGGAAACATGGCGGGCCACCACAGTCGGCGAGGTCGTGGAGCTCGGGACGCAAGTGATGGTCAAGGAAGTGCGGGGAACACGACTCGTGGTCGTCCCGCAGAGCGAGTAGGGAAGGAGACGGAGATGGATGGTTTGGTCTTCCTCTTTGCGATAGTGGCGGCGTTATTGGTGTTCGTGGCGGCAACCGGCTTTCGAGTGGTCCGCCCATTCGAGCGGGGCCTGGTCGAGTTCCTCGGTCGGTATCAGCGCACGGTGGACTCCGGATTGAGATGGGTGGTTCCGTTCGTGAAGCGGCTACTCAAGGTCGACATGCGCGAGCAGGTTGTGGACGTGCCTCCCCAAGAGGTCATCACCCGGGACAACGTCGTCGTCACTGTGGATGCCGTGATCTACTACGAGCCCACGGACCCGGTGAAGCTCAAGTACAACGTGGGGAGCTTCATGTTGGCGGTAACCAAGCTGGCTCAGACCAACCTGCGGAACGTGGTCGGCGACCTCGACCTCGACGGCGCACTCACCTCTCGCGAGCTGATCAATACCAAGCTGCGGGAGATACTCGACGAAGCCACCGATAAGTGGGGCACACGGGTTAATCGGGTCGAGATTCAACGGATCGAGCCCCCTCCCGACGTGACTCAAGCCATGCATCGCCAGATGAAAGCCGAACGCGAGCGACGGGCGGTGGTGACGGAAGCGGAGGGAGACCGGACCTCTCGGATCACCAAAGCCGAAGGCCTGAAACAGGCCGTCATCCTCGAGGCCGAAGGGCAAGCGGAAGCCATTCGAAAGGTGGCCGACGCCGACCGGTACAAGAAGGAGGTCGTGGCGGAAGGTGAAGGCCGCGCCATCGAACGGGTCTATGGGGCCATCCACACCGGCAACCCCACCCCCGACCTGATCGCCATCAAGTACCTGGAGGCGCTGCAAGGCATCGCCAATGGTCGGGCGACCAAGGTCTTCCTCCCCCTCGACACCAACGGCGTCCTCGGCACCGTGGCCGCAATCGGCGAACTCCTCCGCGAGCCCAAAACACGAACCCAGGGTTCTGGGTAGTACCCAGGACTACCCAGGGCCCACAGATCAACTGTGGGCCGCTCAGTTGCCTACCCGATCCAAACCCGCCACCACTTCGCGGGCCTGGTCGACATCGACCGGTGGATAGAGGACCAGCGTGTAGAGATCGCACCGATCGTCGGTCTCGTACCAGGCGACAACCCAATGGTCGTCGGAGACCGGCGCGAGCACGGCGTCGATGCCGTCGACCTTCACGATCTCGCGTTGTCCTGTGAATTGCTCAGGTGGGAGGGTCCCCCGCACCAGGGCCATCACGGTCACCCCCTCGGCATCCGTCCAGATCGCCGAGGAGGTGCCCGCCAGTGAGGTGAACCGGTCGAACTCGACCTGAGAAGGCGGAGCCGGATCCTCCGACGCCCGGTCAGGCAACACCTGGGTCGCATAGGGGGGGGGCGGACATTCCACCAGGGCGGGGTCGGTCGAGGTGGCCAGTTGCGGCTCCGATGTCGAGGATCCAGCGGTCGACGGGGTAACGGCAACCGGCCCCGCACAGGCGCCGACCAGCAACAACACCCAGCACAGCCGAGGCATACGGCCTCAGGGTAGGGTGGGCGGGCGTAAAGAACGAGGAGTCCTTTGGATCACAAGCGAATGGCCGCCGAGCGGTTCGACGCCGCCGAAGGCGAGCTCCGAGCGATCTCTCGATGGATGTTCGAGAACCCGGAAACGGCCTTCGAGGAATCGCAAACCTCGGCGCGGCTCGCGGAGTTTCTCGGCCGGTCCGGCTTCAGTGTCGACTATCCAGCCTACGGATTGGATACCGCCTTCGCAGCCCGAGCCGGCGTTTCCGGTCCGGAGGTGATCATCTGCGCCGAGTACGACGCGCTTCCCGGCGTGGGTCAGGCCTGCGGGCACAACATCATTGCCACCGCTGCCCTCGGCGCCGGCCACGCGCTTCTCCCCCTGGTTGATCAACTCGGTTTCCGGCTCACCATCTTGGGAACACCGGCCGAGGAGCTGTATGGCGGCAAGGTCGACCTCATCAACGCCGGAGCCTTTGCCGGCGCGGCTGCCGCCATGATGGTCCACCCCGCCCCTCTCGACGTGGTCGACCCCTTGGTCATCGCGGTCTCCCATTGGGACGTCGCGTTCCGCGGCAAGGACGCCCATGCGTCGTTCGCTCCCCAGGCCGGCATCAACGCCCTCGACGCCTTCGTGCAGGCCTATGTCAATGTCTCCACTCTCCGCCAGCAGCTGTTCCCCACCGACAAGGTGCACGGGATCATCACCAAAGGGGGGGATGCCGCCAACATCATCCCCTCCCTCACCAGGTCTACCTGGTACATACGGGCACCGGAGCGAGCCCGACTCGAGGAGCTCCAGGGCAAGATCCGTCGATGCTTCGAGGCGGCAGCGCTGGCCACCGGTTGTTCGGTGGAGATCGAACCGAAGGGCCACCCCTACGACAGCCTGATCTCCCACCCGCAGCTGGTCGAGCTCTATCAGGCCAACTCGACCGCCCTCGGGAGGCCGATGCTGCGCGGCTCAGACATACCCTCCGACGCCGCCGGATCCACCGACATGGGCAACGTCAGCCATCTGCTACCCGCCATCCACCCCTTCCTCGGCATCAACTCCTTGCCCGCCCTCAACCACCAGCCCGAGTTCGCCGCCCACACCATCACGCCCGACGGTGAGAAGGCGATCCGAGACGGCGCCCTGGGCATGGCTTGGACCGTGATCGACCTGGCCGCCGAGGACCGCTGGTCTGCGCTTGTCTAACGAAGCTTGACCAGCGGAAGCTTGCTTAACGAACCTGACCTGACGCCCCACCCCGTTCGGTGAGGCTCAGCAAGGCCGGCTCAGACCGTGGCCAACCATACCGGGAGCTCGGCCCCCTCCATCTTCTCGACCGCCCGCTCCCACCGCTCCACCGCCCAACCCCAGAAATCGAAGTCGATGGTGGAGATCTGCGCCTGAATCGCCGCCCACAGCGTCCAGCCCACGTCGGACGTGATCATGTTGAGCTTCATCCGGGCCAGTTTGTCGTCACGAGCCGCGCCGAAGTAGGCGGCGCACATCTCCTCGATCTGACGCCCGTCGTATCCCTGCTCCTGACAGGTGTTGCCCAATTCGAAGGTCGGGTCGTTGTTGCCGCTGTACTCGTAGTCGACGATCCAGAGCTTCTTGCCGTCGTCGATGTAGTTCCCGGCCAGGAGGTCGTTGTGACAGGGCACCGCCCCCACCGGATGTCTGGTCATAGCGTCCTCGATGCGAGCCACAACCGGTTGATAATCCGAGAACCCATCGGGTATACGGACCTGATGTCCCTCCACCACCCCCAGATAGACCTTAGTCAGCCGGAACATGTTGAACTCGTGAAGGAAGGACGGACCGACATGGAGCTGCCGGAGAGATCGAGCGATGCGAGTGGGCATGCCCGGTCGCCCGAGAATCTCCACCGTCATGGTCTCACCCGCGATGAACTCGAGGACCATCACCTTCTCGTCCGCCAGGTAGTGGGCGATCACCGGTCCGACCCCCGCCTCGGCGGCGGCCCGGGTGTTGTAGAACTCATTGGCTCGGTCGATGGCCAGCAAGTCGGTCGATCGACCAGGGATTCTCACTACGTAGGGCGTACCGTCGACTTCGACCCGATAGTTGGTGTTGGTCAGGCCCCCGCTCAGCGGTCGGACCACCACTTCCTTCCCGTTCCAATCGGGGATACGGTCGATGACCTGCTCGATGTTCACCGGCTCACCTAGTGCTCTGTGCACTAGACCCTGATCCGTGCTCCGTCGGCATCGTAAAGCACGTCGGGAGCCACCACCGCCGCCAACGTCTCACCGAAGTGACCAACGGTCAGCAAGGTGCCCGGGTCGCGCAATCCGGCCGGCAGATAGACCAGACCGATGGCCTTGCCGATGGTGTGACCGAACCCACCGCTGCGAAGCCGGCCGACGATGTTGCTCTGGGCGAACACCGGCTCGCCTCCATACAAGAGGCCATGTGAAGGTGGCAGGTCCACGGTGATGGTGCACAGCTTTCTGCCCACTGGCCCCAGCATCGCCAAGGCCTCGCGCCCAATGAAATCGGTCTTGTCCGGTCGCACGCAGAAGCCGAGTCCGGCTTCGTAAGGATTGTCCTCGGGGGTGATATCGGCGCTCCAATAGCGGTACCCCTTCTCCAGACGCAGCGAATCGAGTGCCTTGTAACCGGCCGGTCGGACGCCGAAGGCGTGTCCAGCTTCGATCAACCTCTGCCAGACACGAGGTGCGTCGTCGGGCCGCATATAGAGCTCCCAACCCAACTCACCGACATAGGTCACCCGTTGCGCCCACACCTCGACTCCATCCATCTCGATCGTCTGTCCGGACATGTAGGGGAAGGCGCGATTGGAGAGGTCAGCGGCGGTCACCCCCTGGAGGACATGCCGCGCTCTCGGGCCCCAGATGCCAATCGTCGCCCATTCCTCGGTGACCTCGTGTATGTCGACCGCGCTCGGCGCCATATCGGCATGCATGCCGATCCAGGCCAGATCACCGGCCACGAAGTTGGACCCGGTCACAACTCGAAAACGACCTTCCGCCAGACGGGCGATAGTGACGTCGCTTTCGATGCCACCGGCCGGGTTGAGAAACTGGGTATAGATCACGCTGCCAACCGGCCGGTCGATGTCGCTGTCGGCCAGTCGTTGCAGCAGGCCGAGGGCACCCGGTCCGGTGACGTCGATCTTGCCGAACGAAGACAAGTCCCAGACGGCCACCGCTTCCCGAGCGGCCCGGTGCTCGGCGGCGACTCTTTCGAAGAAGGGGGGTTTACCCCAACCCCATTGGCGCTGGTCGGCGCCGGCCCGTCTCCCGTCTTCGGCGAAGAAGTTGACTCGCTCCCATCCGTTCTTCTCCCCGAACACGGCCCCGGCATCCCAGAGAAGGGAGTCGAGCCGGCTCAGCCGACGCAGTCGGGCGGTCTCCCACTCGTCGTGGGGGTAGCGCAAGGTGTAGTAGTAGCGGTACGACTCGCGAGCCCGCTCGGCGGCGAACTCGCGGTCCCGGTAGATGGGCCCGAACCGGCGCACGTTCAATTCGGTGACGTCGTAAGGCGGCTCGCCGCCGGTAACCCAGGCGGCGATGATCTCTCCGATGGCGGCACCTGCTCCGAAACCGGTGTGAGAGAGTCCGCAGGCGGCCCAGAACCCTCCGACCCCCGGCACCGGTCCGAGGAGCGGCCGACTGTCGGGAGTGATGGCCTCGGGCCCATTGATCAACCGGGTTAGTTCGGCACTTTCGAGGATGGGAACCCGCCGAATCGCGCCCTCGAGGATGGGGCGGAAAAGATCCCAGTCGGAAGGCAGCAATTTGGCTGTGAAATCCCAGGGGACGCCGCCCAGCGACCACTGCACCGGCTCCTTCTCGAAACCTCCGATCAAGAACCCGCCCTGCTCCTCTCGCATGTAGACCAGGTTCTCGGGGTCGCGTAGGCAGGGAGTGGCGGCGGTCAATCGAGCGCCGGGGATCGGCTTGGTGGTGACATGCTGATGCATGAGCGGGGTCATGGGCAGGTCGACGCCCACCATCTCTCCGATCTGGCGCCCCCACATGCCGGCGGCGTTGATGACGATCTCGGTGTTGATCCGGCCGTGTTCGGTTGCGACTCCGATGATCTCACCCCGCGCACCTCGCTCGATGCCGGTTACCAGAGTGTCGGTGACGATGCGGACCCCCATCGTCCGGGCTACCCGGGCGATCTCGAGGGTGATTCCGTTGGGGTCGACATAGCCGTCACCGGGGAGGTAGACGGCTCCGTAGAGGTCGTGCGGCGAGATGAAAGGAAGGATCTCGATCGCCTCCCGAGAAGAGATGATCTCCACGTCGAGCCCCATTGCCTTGGCCATTCCAACCTGCCGCTGCAAGAACTTGAACTGGTCGAGACTGGATGCGACCCGCAAGCTTCCCACCTCGTTCCATCCGATGTGGCGCCCGGCTTCACTTTGCATGCGGCGGTAGAAGGAGATGCTGTACTCCCTCATCCTCATCAACGAAGGTGAGGTGTGAAAGTGGGTGAGCAGACCGGCGGCGTGCCACGTAGAGCCGCTGGTCAGGGGCCCCTTGTCGAGCAAGAGGACATCCCGCTCGCCCATCTGGGCGAGGTGAAACGCGATGCTGCAGCCGGTGATCCCACCGCCGATGATCGTGATGCGGGCGTCGGTTGGCTGAGGCACGAGCCGGGATCGTAGGTGGACATCCCCGGTAGAGATTGGATCGGTCGGTCCAGACCGGGCACTAGGGAAAGCGCCAGCGAATGGCTGCGGTCGGGAATTCGGATTCGGTCCAGGTGAAGGCCACCGCTGGTTGCACAACGTACAACGCGTAGCCGGAGTTGGTCATGTCCACCCAGAAGCCGTATTTCCGCTGGTAGGCATCGCCAAAACCCGTTGGGACGCGATCCCCCGCCACCGGTTCCACGTTCCCTTCCACGATCACCACATCGTCACCGCTCTCCAGATGCACCACCACCCCCGGGTTGGCCGAGAGGTTCCGGCCCTTGCGAGATCTGGGGTCGCTGGAGAAGTAGAGCGCCTCATCGAGCCAGAGCGCCCAGACCGGCATCACGTGGGGAGTGCCGTCGGGCCGCGTGGAGGACACCCAATAGTTGCGGGCGGCGGCGATCTTTTCGATGACGGACTCCCAAGGGGGTGGGGGCGTATCGCCGGGCCAGGGGGCCAGGCCGTAGCCGGGGGTGGTGACGGGTCGATCGGGAATCGGAAGAGGCCATCGATGTTGATCAGCCACTGCCATTCTCTCTGCCTTATTGCTCGTCAGCCGACCGAGTAGAAGAACCCGTCGCGGGACCCAAAGTAGAGGCGGCCCCCCCACAGGGCAGGGGTGGATTCGATGCAGGACGGGGAAACCTGAAGGGAGGAAATTGGTCTGGGAGTTGCCGGGTTGGAGATGTCGTAAAGGCGCAGCTGGCCCTCACAGGTGACCACGGCCATGCGATCGTCGGCAAGAACGGGGGACGACCAGGCGTGCCAGCCGACGCTTTCCCTCCAGACGACTTCGCCGTCGTCGGTGTCGACCGCTACCAGCTCGCCGGGATCGGTGGTCACGTACAACACGCCAGTGCCGAGGGCCGGCGTTGCCCAAATCCCCCCAACCCCTTGCGCGGCGGGCACCGGAACTCCCCAGACGTACGGATCGTCGGGGTTGGTCGGGTCGAGTTTGATCAACTGCCCAAGCTCCTTGCCACGCTGATTGAATCGCTCCAGCTCTACCGATACGTATAGCTGCCCCTCCGCATCCGCTACCACCGTGGCATCGACGTCATCGCCCACCCAATAGTCGAACACGACCGGTGCCTGGCCGCTTCGCACCTCCGAGATGTCGAGGCCGACCACCCGGCCGCCCGAGTTGGCGAAGTAGACGGTGTGGTCGAAGACGGCTACCGATCCCTCGATCGAGACGTTGCTACCGGCCACCGCCAATAGTTCTTTGTTGTAACCGGGCATCTGCACCAGGATTTCAGGCGCGACCGTCACCAAGCCGTCCCCCCCGGTGGTTCGGTTGAGTGCGACGGCGAAGAACCAGCCGTTCTCCCCCCCCTCGTAAAGGATGTCATCGATGATGGCGGGGTTGCCGTCCCAGTCGTCGTTCCACAACCCGTCGACGGCCAGGGCATCGAGAGACCAGAGCTCCATCGGAATCTCTCGATCCAAAGCAACGATCCGCAACTTGTTGTCACGGGCTCCGAAATAGAGCAGCGGGTAGCCGTCGGGATCGAGAGTGACCGAGCCCTTGATGATGTCGCCGACCCGGAATTCGGGTCGAGTCGGCTCGCCGGTGGCGGCGTCCAGGAAATGGACAGCCTTGTCATAGGCGCCGAAGATCACTTCCGTCACGCCGTCTGGTCGTTCCCACACCACCGGCTGCCCGGTCCAGCCGGTGCCGCACCACTGTTTGGCATTGCCACCCACCGCCGAAAAGCCGCACATGGGCTGGTCGGGGAACTGCCAGCGCACCTTAGGTTCCGTCGGGAGCGGCCCGGTTCCATACCAGGTGCGGCTCGGGTTCCCCCGGAACATGGTGAGCCCAGGGGTGGTTCCCCAAGGCGTCCCCACCGTCCAGGCGGGCGCCGTGCCTTCCGGGCGGACCGGAAGGGTGGACGTGGTAGTGGGCGGCAGGGTGGTCACCGAAACGGTGGTGAGCGTGGAGGTGGTCGTCTCGACCGCCAGCTCGGCAACCGGCGCCTGACCGCCCGAGGCGGTCAACCAGGCGGCTCCAC
>CAYUKI010000001.1:29912-32931 GCA_964445235.1 uncultured Acidimicrobiia bacterium
ATCCCGGCAACCGGCGGCCGTCCGGCCGTCGGCGTTCACCCTGGGGCTCCAACGAGCATTCCCCCTCCCAATAGCACGATCAGCGCCCCCCCCCGCTTCACCGCGCACCACAGGGCGGGATTCCGACCAGCACCGGCTGCCCGCTCGATTCGATGTGCGCGGGAATCAGACAAGACGTATTCGCTCCCGAGGGAGAGATCACGACTCGCGCCACCGCCGTCGTCGCCCCCGGCCCCGAGAACGTAGGCCACACGAAATTGCCGAGGCCCCACACCACCGGTTTGCCGTCCACCTCGCCGACGGGTTTGAGACGATGCGAATGGTGGCCGAAGATCACGTCGGCACCTGCCTCCACCATCGCCTCGGCTCGCTCGACGTCATCGGCCCAGGGTTCGGTGTCGAACTCCACACCCCAATGGATCGTGACCACCACCAGGTCGGCAAAGGCGTCGGCGTCGCGGACTGCCTCGGTCATTGCCAGGACGTCGTCTCCGTCCGCCATCCCGGGTCGGGTGGTAGTGGCCGCCCAGCCATCGTGAGGGAACACTCCACCAAAACCGAGCACGGCGACCCGCCAACCGGCGACCTCGACGAACGCCGGTTGATTGGCTTCGGCCCGGCTGGCACCGACGCCCACGGGGGCGATGCCCGCCTCCACCAGGTTGGCCCGCCCGTCCAACATCGCTTCTTTGCCGAAATCCTGCGAGTGGTTGTTGGCAAGGTTGGCCACCTCCACTCCCGCCGCTTGCATGAGCGGCAAGGCGGCGGGATCGCACCTGAAGGTGTAATCCTTCGGCTCAGCGTTCCCCAACGACGAGGGGGCGCATTCCAGGTTGACGATGGTCAAGTCGTCCGAAAGGAACAGCCTGTCGAGGCCGGACCAGGCGTGCTCGTGTCCATGAAGGGCCAGACCTTCTACGTAGGTCGGGTCGAGATTGACGTCCCCAGTACCGTGGATGACCAGCCAGCCCCGCCCGGGGGGGGCCGTTGTGGGGAGATCGACGACCTCGGCCAAGGTGATGGGCGAAGCGCTCTGGGCCCCCGCCGGTGAGTGGTTGGCGGTCGCCACCGGGGCTGGCAACGCCAGAACAGACACCTCGGTCCGCGGGGCCGCCGAGCATGCCAGGAGCGCCATGGGCAGACCAAAGAAAAATGCAATAAACCAGGGGCGGGTCATAGGGGAAGACGTTCAGGCTACCCGGAAGGTTCGAACGCCCCGCTCAACCCTTCACCAGGGCAGCCACCCGCTCACAAATGGCGTCCTGGTCGAGACCGACGGAGCGCAGCACCGCTTCCGGTGACCCAGCCGGCAGGAACCGGTCGGGTATCCCCAGGACGGTGATCTTGGCGGCCAAGGGCGTGCCGGCCAGCGCTTCCAAGACCCCAGCTCCGAAACCTCCCGAAATCACGTTGTCTTCGAGCGTCACCACCCGCGGGTACCGCTCCACCCAATCGCGGAGGCGCGCGTCCATAGGCTTCACCCAGCGGGCGTTCACGACCCCGCAAGAGATGCCCTGGTGGCCAAGGGTGAGCGAAGCCTTCACTGCCGGCTCCACCATTCGACCGACTGCCAGCAGCACGACGTCCTCGCCGGTCGCCAGTTCCTCCCACACTCCGATCTTCAGGGGGGGGGCGGGAAGGGCCGGAAGGGAGGTGGCGGCGATCTTGGGGTATCGGATGGCGATGGGACCCTCGTGGTTGAGGGCCGTTGACAGCATGGCAGCCAGCTCGGCACCGTCGGCGGGCGCTCCGACCGTCAGATTGGGAATCATCCGCAGATAGGAGAGATCGAATACCCCGTGGTGGGACGGGCCATCCGGTCCGGTCACACCGGCCCGATCGATGAGGAGCACGACTGGCAGGTTGTGGAGAGCGACGTCCATGATGATCTGATCGAAGGCACGCTGGAGAAAGCTCGAATAGATGGCAACAACTGGCCGCAGACCGGCCATCGCCATCCCGGCCGCCAAGGTGAGGGTGTGCTGTTCGCAGATGCCGGTGTCGATGACACGATCGGGCATCTCAGCCGCCATCTCCCCGAGTCCCGTGGGTGAGATCATGGCGGCGCTGACCGCCACGACCCGCGGATTGGCCTTGGCGGCCTCGAAGACGGCGCGTCCGGCCACATCGGTGAGCTTGACCTCGTCCTTGCGAGGCCGGCCGGTGGCGATGTCGAAAGCGCCCACCCCGTGTAGGCGATCCACCTCGTCGTCGATGGCCGGCTGATAACCCCGGCCCTTCTCGGTGACGACGTGCACGATCACGGGTTCCTGGTAATGCTTGGCCCGCTCCAGCGTCTCCTCGAGTTGCGCCAGGTCATGGCCGTCGATTCGCCCGGAGTACTTGAGGCCGAGGATGTCGAACACGGTCGATGGCTCGACCAACTGCTTCACGGCGTCCTTCATACGCTTGGCCAGCTCGTCGGCAGTTTCACCAACGATCGGCAGACCACGCAGGATCTTGCCGAGATTGCGCTTGAACCATTCATAGCGGGGGTCGAGCCGGTAATGGGAGAGGTTGGCCAAGGCGGCAAATCCTCCCACCGTCGGTTGATACGACAAGCCGTTGTCGTTGAGGACGATTACCAGACGGCCGGGGCGAAGAACCGAGAGGTGGTTAAGCGCTTCGTAGGCCATCCCGCCGGTGAGGGCACCGTCGCCGATCACGGCCACGGTGTGGTGGCCGTTGCCCTGGTTGGCGAGGGCGTGACCGAGTGCATAGGAAAGGGAGGTCGAAGCGTGGCTGTTCTCCACCAGGTCGTGGGCGCTCTCGGCGCGACTTGGGTAGCCAGAGAGCCCGCCGAAGGTGCGGAGGGTGTCGAAGTCCTGGCGTCGACCGGTGAGGAGCTTGTGGACGTAGGCCTGGTGCCCAACGTCCCAGACGATCTTGTCGTTGGGGCTGTCGAAGACTCGATGGAGGGCCACCGTCAACTCGACCACGCCCAGGTTCGGCGAGAGGTGACCGCCGGTGTGGCTGATCTTCTCGACCAGGAAAGCACGGATCTCCTCACAGAGGTCGG
>CAYUKI010000002.1:0-11896 GCA_964445235.1 uncultured Acidimicrobiia bacterium
ATCGAGCACGTCGGTCAACCAGATGCGGCCATCCGGCGCCACAGCAATCCAGAACGGCAAACCCGTGTCGGTGATGAAGCGCGTGGCGTGGCCATCCGGTGAGACGCGATACACCGAGCCGTCCACGATCAACGCTCCTCCGATCCCGGAGCCGAGCGCCACATACAAAACGTGGCTGAAGCCACGGCCGGCGCCGAGGAGGGTCTCACCGAACCCGGCGGCGTTGGCGTCGTTGTCGACGACCGCCGGCAGCGAGAAACGCTCCTCGAGAATGTCTCGAACCGGCACGTTGGTGATTGGGGAGTGCGGGCCCCACACGAACTCGCCTTTGGACCAGCGCACCATGCCGGCCATCCCCACCCCCACGGCTGCGGTGTCGGGTGACACCAAGTCGGCGATGACATCGACGAGCTCATCGACCAGTCGAGGCGCCGACGGCAAGGCGATACGGCGCCTGTTGCCGATGGTGCCGTCGGGGTGGACCACCCCCGCAGCGATCTTGCTTCCCCCGAGGTCCACACCGACCGCCGAGCGGGCAGCGGGCATCATTCGATCTCGATTCGCTGCGGGCCGTCAGGCGCCGGTCGGTCGCCGAGGCGGGCGAGCTCATCGATGATGGCCTCCACGGCCTTCAAACCCTCGATACCGGCCTTGACGAGATGGATGAACGCCCTCCGGCCGGCCCTAACCAAGGCCTCGACCGCCTCGGAATCGCCACTCATCGCTTCTTCCTGGGCCGGGCTTTCGGACCGCCACCGAAGGAGATGGCCAGCTGCCCCTTCTCGAGTTGAGCCTTCTCGACCCGCCGACGATGGAGCGAGTCAGGGAGCACGAACGACCGGCGATACGGCCCGATGCGAACGAAGAGCTCCTGGCCGTGGCGCATCACCTCGAGATCATCGCGGCTCACGAAGGGAACGTCCATCTCCATGACCACGTGGCCGCCCCGTTCCACCACCCGGAAGGGACTGCGAGCCTGGAAGTCCAACACCGGATCTCGGTCGCCGTAGAGCTCGGTAGCCATCACTCGAAGATTGTCGACTCCGACCATCTCGTCGTCGAACAAACGGAGCCGAAGGCGGGGAAGGTCGGAGAAAGCGTCGTCGATGGTGGCGACGTGCTGCTCTTGGATCTTGCGCCATCGGCTGAAGTAGGGATCTGATATGGCGTCGGGTAGAACCCGATTGATCACCACGCCGTCGACGCCGTACCCGAAAAGGCCCAGATAGCTGTAGGTCCGTCGGGCCTCGTCGATCACCATCTTCTCGGCGTTGACGACTAGGCGGGCGCTGGTGATGGACGGGTCGGCCAGGAGTTCCTTGACTCCCTCGATCCCCGAGAACACCGATTGGGCCGCTTGAAACACCTCATCCTCGGGTAGAGGCAGGTCGGTGAAGCGGCTCAGCAGCGGTCGTGCCGCCTTCATGATCCGCCGTTCGGTCGGCATGATGCGTTCGAAGTACCAGGACAGCACCTCGGGAAGCGAGAGCAACCGAAGGGTCTCGGCCGTCGGTGCGCAGTCGACCACCACCGCGTCGTACTGGCCCGAGCGGGCGTGGGCGTTGACCTCAAGGAGTGCGAAGAGCTCATCCATGCCCGGGAAAACCAAGAACTCCTCGGCCTCGATTCCCGATACCCCCCCCCAATCGAAGACCGAGATGAGCTGGTCACGGATGGAGCCCCAGTGCTTCTCGAGCTGCTTTTGGGTATCGATCTGCTGGCCGAAGAGGCCGGGTACCACCGGGGTCGGGGTGTCGCCCAGGCCCACATCGAGTGCGTCCGCCAAGGAGTGGGCCGGATCGGTGGAGGCCACCAGGGTCCGATGGCCGGCGTCGGCGGCGGCGAGGGCGGTACTGGCGGCCACCGTCGTCTTGCCGACTCCGCCCTTTCCGGTAACTAGGACGATTCGCATCAGCCCGAGGAAACCTGTTCGACGCGCTTGCGAAGGCCGCGCAGCGCCGTCGACACGATCTGCTTCTCCACCTGCCGGCGCAGGAAGCCGGGAATGATGAAAGCAGGGTCCGCCTTCAGTGCGTAGACGACCTCGGTGCCGCCGTCGTCCAAGGTGTTGAAGCTGTAAGACCCCTCCATACTGCGGATGTCGGGGCCCGGCTCGGCCGTCCAGGCGATCGAGGTCGGCTCGTCGTAGACGTAGCTCAGCGTGTAGGAGATCTCCTTCACCATGCCGTCGACCACGAAGGCCGCTCGCTTGGCCCGGCCGTTCCTGTCCTTCTCCAATACCTTCACCGATTTCACGGCCGACGCCCATTCCGTGTAGTGGTCGAGGTCGGCGGCAACCGCAAACACCGCCTTGGCAGGTGCCATTATCTCGATCGATTGAACTGTGGCGTCAGCCATCTTCTCCTCGGAATCCCGAACCGAGGTTAGCTAGTGCTCTGTCTGCTGCACTCAGGGCTCGAAACGAATGCCTCGGCCGGTGGCCCGGAAGTACCCGACATTGCGGCAGATGGTCGACCCCACCCGCCACTGCGACGCCTGCGGTTGGTGGACGTCCCCGAAGAAATGCCATCTGGGCCGATAGCGTCGGAGGTAGGCGAGGATCGGTTGGGAGGCTCGCTCGGCGCGGCCCGTGACCACGTCGATGTGGAGAGGACGGACCGCTGGGGGTAGGTGACTGCACAGAACGTCAACCGGCCCAAGTGCATCCAGTTTGGCTGCCATCTCTTCCTCAGACACCTCCCCGGCCGCTCGCAAGGGTGTGGTGACTCCGCCACCTACGAAGCCCACGCGCAATCCCTCAATCTCGACAACCTCGCCGTCGACGAACTTCCAGCCCGACGGCAGATGGGTGCGCATCATGTCGGGGCGGTCGACGTTTCCGAACGTCGCATAACCCCGCGACCCCGATAGCGCTTGATGGGCGGCTTGGTATTGCTCGAGGTACTTCGCGTCAATGAGATGCCGAACCTCTTCGGCGTTGCTTCCGACCGCCTCTCGCCATTGCTCCCGCATGCTGGAAAAGTCCCCCGTTCCTCTGCGCATGGCTGCCTCCCTCGCAAAGGCGATGCCCATAACGTCAGCAACGATGCCTTCGCCCGTCCGGTAGTCGAGCAAGTTGACAAAATCCCCGAGAATGATCAGCTGTTCGCCGGTCCTGGCCACGTCGGTGAGCTTCTCGAACGCACCATGCACGTCGGAGACGAACAGCAATCATCCCGCCTTGCCGGAAGGTTCGTCGCTTCCAGTCAGCCAGCCTGCGTACCACGCCGAGGCGGCACCGCCAGCCACTGCGGCGGCGATCGTGGCCGGTAACGGCCAGGGCGCAAAAGAGGAAGACATTCCCGCCATTCCGAAACCGACCAGGGCGGCCACCACCCGTCGCCCGAGTACACCAAACCGGTTTTCCGGATCGATCGATGACCAGGTGGGAACGTTGACGGCGAGGGTGCGCAGTATCACCCAGACCAGCAGGCCGAGGACACCAAGGATCAATCCAAGCGCGTAGAACTTGATCATCGGCCCGCCAAACGCTGGGCCTGCCAGGCGGCCACCAGCAGCACGCTGAAGAGCCCGCCGAACACGAAGGTGACCACCTTGGGCCGGAGGATCACCTCCGCGTACTGCCCGCTGGCCATGCGATAGGCGTCAATGGCTCCCAACCCATGGACGCCTACGCCGGCCAGCACCAACAGGGCCCCCAAAACTGGCAATCCCCCGATCCATAGCCAGGCCCCGAACACCACCCCGAACACCGCTGTCGCACCCACCAGCAGACCGTGCAAGCCCCGGCCGCAGCGGGCGTGCCCCCCCCCGGGAATCAACAGACCCCGCGCCAGCACCGAGCGGGGGTCGGTTTTGATCTGGCCGTCGGCTCCCATCGACTCGAATATCGAGTTGCCGCAGGCCGGGCATTGCGACAGGTCCAGTGGGTTGGCCTTCTCGCACTTGGAACAACGCCACAGCTTCGGCCGGCCGGGTGTTTCCTGACCGGGTTGCTCCTGGCCGACGGGCTCCGGGCCGGCCAACTCCGGGATGGTGAGCCCCACAGCCGGTGCTGGGAGTTGAGCAGCTGCGTTCGCCACCGCCGGCACCGACTCCTTTAGGTCGACGAAGCATTGGCCGCACCACCGAGACATTTCGAAGTTGCGAGCCCCGCATTGGGGGCAGGCCCGGGTGCTCACCAAATCCAGGCTAACGGCGCGGCGAGATGGCACCGATCATCCAGTGACGGCGCCCTCGGAAGCCGAACCGACCAGTTTGGCGTACTTGGCAAGCGCTCCAACTGGGTAGCGAGGTGGTTTGGGCTTCCAGCCGGCGACCCTTTCCTCGATGGTCGCGGCATCTACGAGGAGGTCGAGCCGGCGGTTGGGAATGTCGACGCGGATGCGGTCGCCCTCTTCCACCAGTCCGATCGGTCCCCCTTCCTCGGACTCAGGCGAGACATGTCCAACACAAAGGCCGGTGGTGCCGCCGGAGAAGCGCCCATCCGTCACCAGCAGCGTGGTTTGACCGAGACCGGCCCCCTTGATGCCTGCGGTGATGGCAAGCATCTCCCGCATCCCCGGCCCCCCCCGGGGACCTTCGGTGCGGATCACCACCACCTCCCCTGGAGAGATTGCGTGCCGGTAAAGCGCTTCGAGAGCAGCCTGCTCCCCGTCGAAGACCCGGGCAGGACCTTCGAAGACTGTGGTGGCCACTCCGGCGATTTTCACCACCGCCCCCTCTGGGCAAAGCGACCCGCCCAACACCGCTATGCCGCCTTCCCGCGCCAGCGGCCGCCGGGGGCTACGGATCACGTCCTGGTCGGAGGGCAGCGACAGACCGGCGAGGTTCTCGGCCATCGTTCGGCCGGTGACCGTCAACGCGTCTCCGTCGATCAGCCCTTCGGCCAACAGCGCCGAGAGCACCACCGGCACGCCTCCGATGCGATCGAGGTCCACCATGTGGTAGCGGCCGAAAGGCTTCAGGTCCCCCAGATGGGGCGTTCGCCGGCTGAGTCGATCGAAGTCGGAGAGACTGAGATCGATGCCGGCCTCCCGGGCGATCGCCAGCAGGTGGAGGACGGCATTGGTTGACCCCCCGAGCGCCATGACGGTGACGATGGCGTTTTCGAAGGCGGGCCGGATCAAGATCTGACGAGGTCGTATCCCGGCTTCCAACAACGCCATGACAGCCTCTCCGGAAGCCTTGGCATAGGCGTCAAGCCTAGGATCGATGGCGGGAACCGAGGAGCTGCCCGGTAGGGACATACCTAACGCCTCCCCCACCGAGGCCATGGTGTTGGCGGTGAACATCCCAGCGCAAGAACCTGCTCCGGGACAGGCGCTCCGCTCGATCTCATCGAGCTCTGCCGCGGTGATCTTCCCCTCGTTCAGGGCGCCGATGCCTTCGAACACGTCCACTATTGAGATGTCGCGGTCCTTGTAGCGTCCGGGCATTGACGAGCCCCCGTAGAGGAACACCGCCGGTAGGTTGAGACGCGCCGCCGCCATCAGCATGGCGGGGAGCGACTTGTCGCAACCGGCGATCGTGACCATCCCGTCAAAGCGTTCGGCGTGCATGACCAGCTCCACCGAGTCGGCGATGACCTCGCGGGAAACCAGGGACGCCCGCATTCCTTCGTGACCCATGGATATGCCATCGGACACGGCAATGGTGGCGAAGGTGAGACCAACCCCACCCCGCGCTCTTACGCCCTCCTTGGCCGCCGCCGCCAGACGAGGCCCGCTCACATTGCAGGGGGTCACCTCGTTGCCGGCCGATACGACTCCAATCTGTGGTCTCGTGAAGTCGTCGTCGGTGAGACCCACCGCCCGCAACATGGCGCGGGCACCGGCCCGGGCCGGTCCTTCAGATACGTCCTGAGATCGGATCTTGGCAACCATTACCTGATCATACGGAACCAAGGCATCCGGGGATGATCGACCGGTAGAAGCGGCTCGGCGGCTAGAATTCTTTCTTCCGCCGGCTCCTTCTTTTTCCGACGACTCTCTATGTCGCTGCCTGCCATCCCCGTCCTCGCTACCGCCGACCTGGGCGTGCCGGCGGCCTTCGGCCGCCTATACGAGCTCGCCCACAACCTTTGGTGGTCCTGGGACCCGGCCGGCCGCGACTTGTGGGTGGCGATCGACCCGGTTGCCTGGGAGAGGTATCACAACCCGATCGACCTGCTCTCGTCCCTCGACCCTTCCACCTGGGCAACGCTCGAGGCAAGTGAGGTCTTCCACGACCGCTACGCCGAAGCGGTCGCCGGCTTCGACGAATACACCAAGATCGCCGAGACCTGGTACGACCGCCGCCCCGAGAAAGTGACCACTTCCATCGCCTATCTGTGCGCCGAATTCGGGGTCCACCACAGCCTCCCTTTCTATTCGGGAGGGCTTGGCATCCTCGCCGGCGATCACGCCAAAGCCGCCTCGGACCTTGGTCTGCCGATGGTGGGGGTCGGCCTGTTCTATCGGCGCGGCTACTTCCGTCAGGAAATCGACGCCGACGGCGACCAACAGCACATCTATCCGCAGCTCGACGTGCCCCGGTTGCCGGTGCAGGCAGTCATGGCCACCACCGGCGGACAGCTGAGGGTCCCCGTCGAATTCCCCGGCCGCGTGGTGCAAGCCGGGGTGTGGAAGCTTCAAGTCGGGAGGGTTCCGCTGCTGCTCCTCGACACCGATATCCCCGAAAACGACCCGTCCGATCGTCCCATCACGCACGCGCTTTACGTGAGGGGCCGGGAAACGCGTTTCTGTCAGGAGTTGGTCTTGGGGGTGGGTGCGGTTCGAGCCCTCACCGCCCTTGGCATTCAGCCGGCGGTCTGGCATGTCAACGAGGGCCATGCTGCCCTCAGCCTCCTCGAACGCTTATGGCGGCTGGTGCAGGGTGGGCTCTCCCTCTCGGAAGCTGAGAAGAAGGTGAAGGCCAGCACGATGTTCACCCTCCACACCCCGGTCCCGGCCGGCAACGAGGTGTTCGAGTTCTCCTACGTCGAGAAGTACCTGGGCCGCTGGACCACTGGCATCGGCCAGGACCTCGCCTACCTTCGGCGGATGGGCGCCCCCAAGGAAGGAGAGAACGGCCAGTTCGACTTGGGGGCACTGGCCATCCGCTTGGCCGCCGTCACCAACGGCGTCAGCAAGAGGCACGCCGAGGTCGTGACCCGTGATTGGAGCCATATCCTTTCTGGACCGGCGCCGGCGGTGACCAACGGAGTCCACACACCCACGTGGGTCGGTCGTGACGTCGGGAAGACCATGATCAACGTGCTCGGTCCGACGTGGCCGAGCTCCTTGATCGAACATCCCGCCACCACCGAACGTCTGCGAGAGCTGCCAGATGGGCAGTTGTGGGCCGCCCATCAGGCCCGCAAGGCCTTGCTTTCCCGCTTCGTCAGGGGACGGCTGCGCCGCCAGATGGCTCGCCACGGTTCCTCTCCGGACGAGATGCGGGCGGTGGAATCGCTCATGCCCTCCGACCGGCTCACCTTGGGTTTTGCCCGCCGCTTCGCAACCTACAAACGGGCGACACTCATGTTCCACAACCTCTCCTGGCTTCAATCCATCCTCACCAACCCCGAGCGGCCGGTTCAAGTGGTATTCGCCGGAAAAGCGCACCCCGCCGACAATCAAGGACAGGAGTTGATTCGCCGCATTGTCGAGCTATCCCGCCTGCCCGAGCTCCGCGGTCACCTCTACCTTCTCGAGGACTACGAGGCCCGCATGGCGCGGTTCTTGGTGCAAGGCGTCGACGTGTGGGTTAACAATCCTCGCCCGCCCATGGAGGCGAGCGGTACCTCGGGAATGAAGGCGGCGATAAACGGAGTGCTCAACTTGTCGATTCTCGACGGGTGGTGGGCGGAAGGCTTCAATGGCAAGAATGGTTGGGCGTTTGGTTCTCGGCACGAAAACGGTGATCACGCCACCCAGGACAACGAGGATGCCGTGTCCTTCTACCGGACGCTCCAGGACGAAGTCGTACCGCTCTACTACGAACGCGACAGCTCCGGCGTCCCCACCGGTTGGGTGGAACGGATGCGCGAGGCGATGATCTCGACCCTCGAGGCGTATTCAGCGCATCGCATGGTCGCCGACTACTGCCGGGTCGGCTACTTCCCGCTCGGCCACTAGTGCTCTGTCTGGGAAATAGCGTGAGGGTATCGGCGAGACCACGGCGTTCCTGGCCAGGACGCACGACGAAGGCGCAGCCCATGCGCTGCGTCGAGGAGGAGGACGCCGCCAGGGGCGTCGTGGGCCGGCGAGACCCCACGATTATTTCCTAGACGGTGCACTAGACCTCCGGTCGGTCCTCGCCCACCAACCGGTCGACGATCCCTTTCACGTCCTGAGCCCGCTCTCTTGCGATCACCAACAACGCGTCCGGGGTGTCTATCACCACCACGCCCTCCAACCCGACCACCACCACGAGACGATCTTCCGACCTGACGAGGGAGCCCCTCACCTCGGAAATAACGACGTCCCCCGAGAGGGCGTTGCCGGCGTCGTCGCGCTTGGAGGCCTCCCAGAGGGCCTGGAAAGAGCCGATGTCGTTCCAACCCGCCGACAGCGGTACGACCGCCGCGCTCTCGGTCTTCTCCATGACGGCGTGGTCGATCGAAATAGACGGCGCCGCCTCGAATGCCTTGCCGAGCCTCATGATCCGACCGTCGCTGGTGGCGTCCGAAACGGCTCGACGGGCGGCCTCCAGGACGGAGGGAGCACGTATGGAGAGCTCCGAGAGAAACGCCGAAGCACGGAACATGAACATGCCCGAATTCCACAGATAGTTGCCCGTCGAAAGGAACCGCTCGGCGGCGGCCGCCTCCGGCTTCTCTACAAAACGGCGGACCGCGAACCCCCCCGGGAGGGGGTCGCCACGCTCGATGTAACCGAACCCCGTTTCGGCTCGGGTAGGGACGACACCGAAGGTCGTCAACAGGCCTTGCTCGGCGAGACGGGTGGCAGCTTCTACCGCCTCCCCGAAAGCCCCCTGCCCTGAAATAACGTGGTCGGCCGGCAACACCAACAGCAGGTCGTCCTTATCCAGCGCGACTGCCGCCGCTGCGACTGCCGGGGCGGTGTTGCGAGGCTGGGGCTCGATCACCACCAAGGCCGGCGGCACGCCGGCCGAATCGAGCTGGTCGACGGCGGTCTCCCATCCCTCCCCCGACACCAACACGGGCGAATGGGTGCCCAAGAGCCGGGCGGCCCGGCGGGCAGTGGCCTGGAGCAACGTTTCCGGACCGAGAAAGGCATGGAACTGTTTGGGACGATGCCGGCGAGAGATGGGCCAGAGCCGGGTTCCCGAGCCTCCCCCGAGAATCACCGGCACGATCTTTCCCTCGCTCATGCGCTCGTTCAGGGTAACCCGGCGCAAGACCGGGACCGCTGAACGCCGTTTACCATGCCATTCCATGCCACCCCGCCGGTCGACGCCGGGCGCTGAACGCCGAAGTCGAGCATGCTCGAGATAGGCCAGAAGTTGCCGGGATTTCAGGTCACCGACCACACCGGCAGGCCGTTCACCAACGATCACCTGGGCGGCCGCTGGACCGTCCTGTGGTGGTTCCCGGCGGCTTACACACCCGGCTGAACGCTGGAGGGAGAGGGGTTCCGTGACCGAGCCCCCCAACTCGAAGAGCTCGGAGTCGCCCTTTACGGGATCTCCTTTGATGCTCCCGAGATCAGCGCCCGATGGGTGGAGCAGATGCAGTTCACCTTCCCCCTGCTGTGTGATCCGAGCCGTGAGGCCGGACGAGTGATGGGTGTTCTCCGAGAACCGGGCAGCCCCGGCGCGGATTGGGCCCGCCGGATCACCTACGTGGTCGATTCGGATGCCATCGTGCGTCTGGCGTACCGAGTCAAGGACGCCGCCGGTCACCCCGAGGACGTCGTCAACGATGTGCGCGCCCTCGTCCAACGACGTACAGAAATCGACCCTCGCTAGCCGCGACCGCCGCTAGGATCGGCCGCCTGGGCAAGCAGGAGCGAAATAAGCTCCCCGACCCATGTACGGCCGGCCGGTTCCGAGCTTCACTCGGAGTGGGCTGAGCGGTGTAGCGGGATGCGGCATCGCTTGAACCAGGGACACGCAGCGTAGGCAGGGCTTCTCGTGCGGGGAGCCCTGCGGCGCGTCTGGGCCTTCGCGCAACTTCCACCGTCAGCTGTGACGGCGGTAAGCCTCGCCCAGCTCCAGATAGTGGGTCACTCCCCGATCGGCGCGTTCAATCTCCTCGACGGTCAGCTCCCGCAGCGGCCGGGCCGGTGACCCGACCGCCAGTGTCCAGGCCGGGACGGTCTCACCTTCGGGTACGACCGAACCTGCCCCCAGCCAGGCTCCCTCACCGATGGTGGCCCGATTCAACACGATGGCGCCCATGCCGACCAACGCCCGGTCGCCGATGCTGGCGCCGTGGACGATGGCCGAATGACCGATCGTGACGCGGCGCCCGACCAAGCAAGGAGCTCCGTCGTCGCAATGAAGGACGGCGTTGTCCTGGACGTTGGTCTCCTCGCCCACCAGAATGACGTCGGCCTCAGCCCGGATCACGACCCCGAACATCACCACCGATCGGGCTCTCAGCACCACCCGGCCGAAGACCAGGGCCGAACGTGCGACGAAGGCTGATGCATCGATCGAGGGGAAGGCTATGTCCACACTCAGGCGATCCCCGGCGCCTTCCGTTTGCTGAACGCAATGGCGCCGAGCAATACGACCAGCGACACCGCGGCGATGATGAGGTTGGCCGCGGTATTCCCCCGCAGGTTGATGACGACCGGCAGGATCAGCAATGAGATCAGGTTCATCACCTTGATGAGCGGGTTGAGGGCAGGCCCGGCGGTGTCCTTGAAGGGGTCGCCGACGGTATCACCGATGACGGCGGCCTTATGGGGATCGGAGCCCTTGCCACCCAGATTCCCTGCCTCGATGTATTTCTTGGCGTTGTCCCAGGCGCCGCCAGCATTCGAGAGGAAGTTGGCCATGAGCTGGCCGGTGAGGATGACGGCGGCGAGGAAGGCTCCCAGTGCCTGGTATCCGATCCCGAATCCGATTATTACCGGAGCGAGCACCGCCAGCAGGGCCGGAGTGGCCAGCTCCCGCAGGGAGGCCTTGGTGCAAATGTCGATGACCCGGTCGTATTGGGGACGGTCGATGCCCTCCATGATCCTCAGCTCCCGGAACTGACGCCGGACCTCTTCGACGACGGTCCCCGCTGTCCTCCCCACTGCTCGAATGGCGAGTCCCGAGAAGAGAAAGGGCACCGCGCCGCCGATGAGCAGACCGATGAAGATCGTCGGGTCGGCGACGTTGATCTGAGTTTCGGGGGCTCGGAACAGTTCGGTGCCGACCTTGCCGAGGCCGAGCTCCGAACCGATGGTCTCCACGAACGACGCAAACAAGGCCACGGCGGCGATCACCGCCGACCCGATGGCGAAACCCTTGGTCACCGCCTTGGTGGTGTTGCCGACGGCGTCGAGGGAAACCATCACCTTCTGGGGTTCCCCGTGGAACTCGCCCGACATCTCGGCGATCCCGGCGGCGTTGTCGGCGACCGGTCCGAAGGTGTCCTCCGACACCACCACGCCGGTGGTGGCGAGCATCCCCATGCCGGTTAGGGCCACCAAGTACAGCGAGAACTGGAGGTTCCCGCCACCCAACGCGATGGAGATGGCGATTGCTACGGCGATGGCCACGATCGCCCATACCGAAGACTCGAGGCCAGAAGAGATGCCGGAGAGGATGGTGGTGGCCGGACCGGTCTTGGCCGAATGGGCGATCTCCTGCACGGGTTTGGTCTCGGTCGAGGTGAAGTACTCGGTGAGGCGGGCGGCGACCTGCGCCAGCACCAAGCCCACCACCACCGCCAAGAAGACCCGCCAGCCCTCGTTGAACTTGGACCCTTCTACCACTGCCTTGTTGCCGACGTATCCGAGGGACAAGAGCA
>CAYUKI010000002.1:11906-28905 GCA_964445235.1 uncultured Acidimicrobiia bacterium
CACGGTGCCGGCAACCGTGAGGAGGCCGGCGGTGGCGAAGCCGCGATTGATCGGGGCCATCGCGCTCTTGTCGTTGGCGCCAGCCCGCACCATGAAGATGCCGGCGATCGAAGCCAGCACACCGATGGCTCGGGCCGCCACCGGAAAGATCAACCCGAGAGCCGGATTGGCGCCGATCGAGTCAAACGCCGCCACCCCGAGGATGATGGAGGCGACCAAGGTCACCTCGTAGGACTCGAACAGGTCGGCAGCCATGCCGGCACAGTCCCCCACGTTGTCGCCGACGTTGTCGGCGATCGTGGCCGGGTTGCGGGCGTCGTCTTCAGGTATGCCCGCCTCCACTTTGCCCACCAGGTCGGCCCCGACATCGGCAGCTTTGGTAAATATCCCCCCTCCCACCCGCATGAAGAGGGCAATCAACGATCCACCGAACCCGAAGCCGATCAGGATCGTTGCCGAGGTGTTCTGAAAGAACATGATGATGACGCTGGCTCCGAGCAGCCCCAAGCCGACGGTGAACATCCCCGCGACGCCGCCGGTGCGGAAGGCCACCTTCAGGGCTCCGGCCAGGGAACCCGTGCGAGCGGCGGCGGCGGTCCGGACGTTTCCGCGCACAGCCAGGCTCATTCCGATGAATCCGGTCAAACCCGACATCGCACAGCCGGCCACAAAGGCCAACGTTCTGAACAAGCCCGACTCGAAGAAGGAGAGTGCTTCCTCGCCGGAAGGTTTGAGCACCGGTACCGAGGTGATGAATACCACCACCACGAGCGGTATCAATATGAACCCGATGGTTCGGAATTGACGACGCAAGTAGGCGCGGGCGCCTTCTTGAATGGCGCCGGCGATCTCCCTCATCTTGGGAGTGCCCTGGTCGGCCGCCAGTACCGACCTCGATAGGCCAAAACCAACCAAGATCGCCACCACGGCCGTAACCGCCGACAGCACCAACACCATCCACTCGGCGGAGCCGAGCACGAACTCCTGATAGCCGCCTTCCGCGGCAAGAACCCAACGCACCTATTCCTCCGGTTTTTGGTCGGCCCAACGCCTTGCGCACAAACGGAAAGGCAGGAGCCGGAAAGCGGCGGGAGTGTAGGCGGGCACCTTCGGGCCAGCGAGTCGGGGAAGCGATACTTCGATTTCGCGTTCGGTTGACACTGCTTGTCGGCCTTGCGTAGGATCGCCGTGTGCCGACGACCAACGTCGCCGCGCACACCCAACCCCAACCAACAGGGGCTGTGGACGGGCGACACCCTGGCAGCCCGCCACGCGAAACGTCCCTGTCGGCTCTTCTCACGAAGAGCAACATCGGGGCTCCGGATTCACCCCCCTATCCGGAGCCCCCCTCCTTATTTGGAGCCTTCAGTTCTCCAACCAACTGTGACGCTTCCTCCTGGTCGCACCCCCCTCCCGAGCCCCGCCCTTATCCCCGTCGGGACCGACAGGAGGCAACACCAGCAGCCAAGGAAGTAGCGCCTCGGCCACCAGCTCGGCCGGCACCTCGTAGCGCCCGGCGGCAATGGCGTCGCGCAGGTCGGTGAGGCGGTCGGGCTTCACACCGAGAACCTCACCAGCAACACGTCGCCCTCGTTCACAACATAACCTTTTCCTTCCACCCTCATATGGTCGGCCTTCTTTGCCGCCTCCCACCCCCCGGCCTCAATCACCTCGCCGATGGCCGCCACCTCGGCGCGTATGAAACCTCGCTCCAGGTCGGAATGGATCTTGCCGGCGGCCCGCGGTGCGGTTGCACCGAATTCGACGGTCCAGGCGTGAGCCTCTTTGGGACCGATCGTGAAAAAGGAAATCAGCCCGAGCGTCGTATAGACGGCCCGCACCATGGTGGCGAGGGCGCCTTCGCCCAGCCCCAGCGCCGCCAGCACCTCCTCCCGTTCCTCCGCAAGGAGGCGGCTCGCTTCCTCTTCGATCTTGGCGGAGACCGCCACAACCGTGTCGCCGGGCGGGACGATCGACTCCACCCCCGCCACCGAAGGCGAAGTCTCGGTGTCATCGACGTTGATGGCCCAGACGGTTGGCTTGAGGGTCAGCGGCGCCATGTCCCGAAAAGCCATCCGCTCCTCCTCGGCCCAACGGTTGGCCCGCAGCGGCGTGCCGGCTGAAAGCAGTCGGGTGGCCGCCGCCACCGCCTCGGCCTGGCGACGCTTCCCGGGTTCGGCGGCCGCCTCTTTGGCGAGGCGCTCCCCCTTGCGCTCGAAGACCTCGAGATCCGCAACGGTCAGCTCGAGGGTGATCTCTTCCGCTTGAGCCACCGGATCTCGACCCGACTCGTCGTCGGGCACAGACGGATCGCCGAAGGCGCGGAGCACAACGATTAGCGCATCCATCTCGCGCAACCTGCCTATGAATGGCCCAACGAGCCCTACCCCCCCCCTCGCCAGGGCCGGCAGGTCCAGGAGATCGAGAGTGGCCGGTACAACCTTGGCCGACCCTTCGACGCGGGCCGCCTCCTCCAACCGGCGGTCGGGAACGCGAGCCACTCCGATGTTCGGTTCGCGAGTTGAGAACGGATGGGAGGCCGTGACGGCATCTAGTCCGGTCAACGCGTTGAACAAGGTCGTCTTACCAACGTTGGCGAATCCGAGCAGGCCGAGGCGAGCCATAAGGCTCGGGCAATGTACCCTCCGAACGTGCGCGTCGGCGTCATCGGAGCTGGATCCTGGGGAACCACCGTCGCCATGCTGGCCGCCCGGAAGAACCCCACCGTTCTCTGGGCTCGGCGCCCTGAGCTGGCCGACGCCATCAATTCGACCGGTGAAAACCGCGAGTACCTGAGCGGTATTCGACTCCCCTACGGCCTGGCGGCCACCTCCGACCTCGAAACGGCGGTGGCGGGCGCCGAAGTGGTGATTGTGGGCGTCCCGTCACACGGCTTTCGCAGTGTGGTGGGCCGGCTCCGGGACGCCATAGCGCCGGACCTCCCCGTGCTTTCGCTCACCAAGGGCCTCGAACAGGAGACGCTTCTACGGATGACCGAAATCATCGCCGAGGTGATGCCCGATCATCGCCAGGAGCTGTTGGGGGTGCTTACGGGTCCCAACCTCGCAGCAGAGATCGCCGCCGGCCAGCCGGCCGCCGCCGTGATCGGCATGCAGGACGGCGAGGCCGCCGCCCGCCTTCAACAGCTGTTCATGGACCCGACCTTTCGGGTCTACACCAACGCCGACGTGGTCGGGTGCGAGATAGCCGGTGCGTTGAAGAACGTGATGGCCATCGCCGCCGGCATGGCGGTGGGGCTGGGGTTCGGCGACAACACCCTGGCTACCCTGATCACCCGGGCATTGGCGGAGTTGACTCGTCTCGGAGTGACCTTGGGCGGGGAAGCTGCGACCTTCGCCGGGCTGGCCGGGATCGGCGATCTCATCGCCACCTGCACAAGCCACCGCAGCCGTAACCACATTGTCGGTGTGGAGCTGGCGAAAGGTAGGAAGCTCGAGGAGATCGTCTCCGAGATGAAGATGGTGGCCGAGGGGGTCAAGACCACCAGGGCCGTCCTCGACTTGGCGGCCCGCCATGCCATCGACATGCCGATCGCCACTCAGGTCGGGAAGGTTCTCTATGAGGCCGAACATCCCCGAGCAGCCGTCTTGAGCCTGATGACTCGCCAGCCCCGCCCGGAGAGTTGACCGGCGCTGCTTTCATGGCGCGATGACTGGCCGGCTCCTCTCTACCTCCCACGGCACCAACCGGGCCGCCTTCTCATTGCCCGATTGGGGGCTGTTGGCTGTGGCCGCCGCCATCTGGGGATCGTCGTTCCTGTTCATGGCGATCGGCCTGGATTCCTTCCGGCCCGGTCTCGTGACCTGGTTGCGGGTGGTCTTCGGAGCAGCGACATTGAACGCCTATCCGAGCGCTCACCGGCCCTTGGCGGGGATCGACCGGCGCCGACTGTCGCTGGTGGCGATCCTCTGGATGGCGGCCCCACTCACCCTTTTCCCTATCGCTCAGCAGTGGATCTCCTCGGGAGTGACGGGGATGCTCAACGGGTTCACGCCGGTGCTGACCGCAGTGGTCGCGAGCTTCTTGCTCGGTTCGCTTCCCGGACGCCTTCAGGTAGCCGGTCTATTGGTGGGTCTGATGGGGGTGGCGGCGATCGGCCTACCGGCGGTCGGGGAGGGAGAGGCGGCCGCACTGGGTGTGGGGTTGGTGCTGGCGGCGCTCCTCTGTTACGGCTTTGCCATCAACCTGGTTGCTCCCCTCCAACAGCAGTACGGCGCCGTCCCGGTCTTGGCCCGCGTTTCGGTCATCGCAGCCGTCCTCACCGCCCCCTACGGGCTGAGCTCGCTACCTGGCTCCCACTTCTCCTGGGCGGCGTTGGCTGCAACTCTGGCGGTTGGCTGTCTCGGTACCGGAATCGCGTTCGTAGCCGCGGCCACTCTCATCGGCAGGGTGGGTTCCACCCGCGCCTCCACGCTGACCTATCTCCTTCCCGTCATCGCCATCCTCCTCGGTATCACTTTCCGTCACGAGACAGTGATGGCGATTCAGGTAGTTGGGTGTGCCTTGGTGCTCTTGGGGGCCTTCCTCACCTCACGGCGGGAGATCTAGTGCACCGTCTGGTAAATAATCGTGGGGTCGCTATTTCCCAGACAGAGCACTAGCGGACCTCGCCAGCTCCCGGTAGAGCAGGGCCGGGTCGCCGAGCCGTCGACGCAACGCCCTTTCCAGGCCGGCGATCGGGTAGAGGTTCTGGGGAGCCCGCGGTTCTTTATGGGGCGAGGAGGCGAACCGTGGCAAGGTCGCCGTCACCAGGTCCGCTTTGGCCGCCGCGGCGGCCGGTGACAAGTCGGCGCTCATCTCGGCCCGGACCAAGCCAGCCGGGCCGATCTGATTCCCCCCCCCCGGCAGACGCAGGTACCAGGAGAATCGATTCCAGGCACCGCCGATCAGAAAAAGCGGCGTCCGCTGGCCGGGTCGCAGGCTACGGAGGAGCGCCTGCTGGTCGTTGGGCAGATACTGGACGTGCTGGGTCTTCACGTACCCGACGGCTTCCGGAACGTGGCGGCGATGCGAGAGCGGGCCATCCACCAGAACCAGCCCGACACCGGCGGCGCCGGCGGCCACCAGGCCTTCGAGTTCCCCCATCCGCTGCTGAATACCCAGCCATAGTTCTTCGGGTCGAGTTCCGGTTGTGGTTGCCACCTCGTAGCGGGCATGGCGCGTCTCGATCCTGGCGGCGGTCGGCGCCGAGGTGAAAAGGCCCCGCCGCACCTCGGCCGCGACCAGCTCGGCCGAACCGTTGCAGCGTACGGCGCCGGCTGCGTAGGTGGCACACAGCCCCAGTGCCGCGCCCTCATCATCGGTCTCGATCCATACCGACGCATCCACCCGGCGGACTCCATCGACGAAGAGCACATCGGGCCGCGCTCGCTCGGACGGGGGCGTTATGGGAGCCCATCTCCCCGCCGGCACCTCGACGTCGAGGTCGGGCTCGATCGCAGGCTCGGCGAGGCTCGGCTCACCCGGATTCCCGTATTCGGGTGACCATTGTTCGACGGCGAACCTCACCTTGCCACCCCGGTAGATAGTTGGCCGTCCAAGCGCGACACCCGGGCGTTGCTTCCCGCCTTCTCGACCGCGAACTGCACCGGCAATTGGGCTGCCAGTTCGGAGACGTGGGTAACGATTCCCACCGTACGGCCCGAGGCGGCCAACTCGTTGATGACGTCGGCGACCGTTTGCAGAGTGTCGGAGTCGAGTGCCCCAAACCCTTCGTCGAGGAAGATCGACTCGATGCGGGCCATACCACTGGCCGACATCTCGGACACGTGGTCGGACAACGAGAGGGCGAGCGCAAGGGAGACCAGGAACGTCTCCCCGCCAGAGAGGCTTCTCACCGATCGTCGCAGGCCGGCCGCGAAGTGATCGATGACCTCGAAGTTGTTGTGCTTGTCGACGGCCAGGGAGTATTGGCCGCCCGCCAGCCCGGCGAGCCGCTGGTTGGCCCCGGCCACCAGGACCGCCACCGCCTCGTCGAGCACCCAAGCGACGAAGTTGCGGGAGCCGAGGTATCCGGACAGGGCCTTGGCCACGATCGCCCTCTGCGTTTGCTGGGCCAGGTCGGCCCGCAATCCCTCGATCCTGCCGAGCTCATGCGCCTGCCTACTCTGCTCCGCCCGGAGGGTGGCCAGGCTCGCCACCACCGCATCGCGTACCGGTCCGCTTCCCCAGATTTCCTCCTCCCGGCAGATCGCCAACAACTGCTCCTCCAGGCCGGCCCGTTGGGCTCGGCAAGAGGCCGCCGTCTCGAGAGCTAGTTCGCGGCGGGCCGCCAGCGCCGGCCGTTTCTCGGTGACGAATTCGGCCAGGCTGTGCCAGGCCTGGGCGAGATCGGTCACGTCCAGCAGAGGCGGTTCGAGGTCGGCCGCTTCTCGAAGGCGCCTTTGGAGTTCAAGTCGGGCCACGGCCATCTCTTGGTCGAGCGTTCGGGCCGATTCGGTGACCTTGGCCAGGGCGGCCGCCGCCGCCTCCCTCTTCTGGCGGGTTGAGGCCAAGTCCCTGGTCAGTTCAACCGCGACGGCGTGGAGCTGCCCCAATGCACGTTGGGCCGGTGCGCCGGCCAGCCTCTTGGTCAGGTCCTCGATCAGCTGGGCCAGCTTCTCGGCGGCTGTCGAAACAGCCACTGCCTCGGTCTCGGCCTTGCGAAGCGCGGGTTGGGCTCGAGACCACCGCTCCGCGGCGAGGTCCCGTTCCGCTTGGGCTTTCTCGAGGCCCTTTGGGAGCTTCCTCTTGGACAACTTCTCGACGGGCCGGTCGCACACCGGGCAGGGCTCGCCAACCATCAAGGCCGAGCGCAGATGGGCGGCGGAATGGGCGGAACGCAGCTCCTCGAGTGCGACGGTGGCGACGGTGGAGGCGGCCTCGGCAGCTTCTGCCTCCTCCATGGCCAGCTTCACGGCGAGGAGGGAGTCCCCCAGCGCCTGCGAAGCAAGGTCGGCCTCGACTGTTTTGGCCAACAGCCGTTGAGAGTCCGCCAGCCAGCTTTCCAGCCGGTCGAGGGAGTGGCCGGCGGAGATCTGGTCCGAAAGCCGGTCGACCTCGGCCGCCACCTGGGTGTAGCCGGCTTGGGCAGCCGCCCGGTGCTCGTCGGACTGCCGCTGCCGATCCAAGAGCGATTCGAGCTCGGGTGGAGGCCCGAGGGTTTCCAGCCTGGTCACCTGGCCGGCAATCGAGACGACTTCCGTTTCGATACTGGCCAGCCGGGCCTCCAACGCATCGAGCTCGGGCTGCCTTCGGTCGACCTCGATCAGCAGGTTGGCCAATCGACCAACCCGCTCGCCCACTGCCGCCAACGACTCGGGGGTGATGTCGGCCATGGCCTCTAATTGCGCAGCGATCGCCTTGGCGGCACCTTCGGCCTCTCGCTGGCGGAGCCCGGCGAGCTGCGCCACCTGCTCGTAGACGCCCAACTCCAGCAGGGCGATGAGCAGCCCGCGTCGCTCCTTGGGCTGATCGTCACGGAGGAAACGAGCGAAGTCTCCCTGCGGCAGGATGACACAGCGACTGAATTCGTCGAAGGTGAGCCCGAGCAGCTCGGTTACCTTGGCCGTTAACTCGTCGGCGTTGCTGGCCAGCATCTCCCCGGCCGACTCCAAAACGGCTTCGTCGGTGTTGGCGCCGGTCTTGTTTCGTCGCACGACCCGAACGGCGCTGAACGAACGTTCGCCGATGGTGAAGTCGAGACGTACCTTGGCTTCGCTTCCCGTCTGGGAGATGATCGGAGCCACCTCTCCCTTGCGGTGGCGGGGCACGGAGCCGTAGAGGGCAAAGGTGATGGCATCGAGAATCGTGGTCTTACCGGACCCGGTCGAACCGGTGAGGGCAAACAAATCGGCACCCTGGAAATCAACGACGGTGCGGTCGAGGAAGGCGCCGAAACCGATTAGCTCAAGCCGTTGCGGGCGCATTGGCTTCCTCGAGCAGCTCCTCGAACAGCGCCAGAATCGCCTCGTCGGTCCGCCCGCGCTGACCCAGGTACTCGGCAAAGAGCTGCCGAGGCGGGCGGCCGAGGCGGTGCTCGGTGGTCACGGCGGGCTGAGGGGTTTCCAGACGGACCTGGCTGGCGGAGGGGAACCAAGCCTTGACCTGCTCGTAGACGCCCACGCCGGCGGCCTCCTCCACGATTACCCGCAGGTGGGCGTCGGTTACAGAGGTTGCGAGGGCCTCGAGCTGTTCGAGGGTTCCCTTCAGGGTCAACATGGGTCGGCCGCCGGTGAGCGGTCTGGGCGTGACGATTGCCGGCGTAGACGGCGTTACCTCGATGAGCAGCACCCCCTTTTGGTCTTGTCCTTCGCCGAAGTCGAGCTGGAGCGGAGAACCGGCGTACCACGCTGGCGCGGCCGCTGGCACCCGTTGCTGGCGGTGCAAGTGCCCGAGCGCGAGATAGTGAACGCCGCCCGGAAGGAGGGTCCCTGGCACCACGTATTCGAGAAAAGTCTGCCCGGCTCGCTCGCTGCCGTCCGCCCTCCCCCCGAGCACGGTCAGGTGGGCGACGACCACCGACACCATGTCCTCCGGAAGGTCAGCGGTCAGATGCTGGAGGATCGACCCGACCCGACCGGCGTAGGTCTGTTCGTATTCCGCCGCTCCCCCCCCCATCAGAGCGGCGGCGTCGATCACGAACCGTTGGGAGAGGAATGGCAGCAGGGCGACCGAGGCGGGGCCGGCCGCCGTCGACACCTCCAACCGACCCCCCTCCGAGACGGGCTTGGGCATGCCCGCCACCTGGATACGGCCCAGTTTCATCAGGGGTTCGATCGCTTGCCAGCGGTGGGGATGGTCATGGTTGCCGGCGATGATCACTACCGAAGCTACCTCCGCCAAGGCCAGCAAACCCCGGTACAGCACGGATTCGGCCTCGGGCGAAGGTGAAGGCGAGTCGAAAAGGTCGCCTGCCACGACCACGAGGTCCACCCGCTCGTCGGCGGCAATCGAGGCGATCTCGGTCAGCACTGCCCGATGCTCGTCCGCCCGGCTCCGGCCGGCCACGGTGCGGCCGACGTGCCAATCGGCGGTGTGGAGGAGCTTCATCTCGGTATGCCAGCGAACGGATCGTCTCCCGGGTCCGAAACGACGGCCTCCTCCGCCCGGGTTGCCCAGGCCGGGAAGGGAAACTCCACCACCATCGGAATCGGAAGCTCGGGCTGTCCGACCACCATCATGCCGGGTTTGAGAATGGTGGAACGCTGCCGTAGCGAGGAAGGCATCCACCCGTATTGCTCCCGACCTGCCTCGGCCGGGTCGAGACGGCCCACCACCCGGATCGAGCTGTTGGCGATGATCCGCCGTTCCACCTCGGAGGCCGTCTGCTGGGCACCGATCAACACGACTCCGAGACTGCGGCCGCGCTCGGCAACATCCAGCAAGATCTCCTTGATGGGCGATGAGCCCTCGGCGGGGGCGTACTTGTTGAGCTCGTCCAGCACGACGCACAGGAGATCATCTCCTCTCCCCCGCGCCTCCCGTTCTTCGAAGACCTTGCGCAGCATCACCCCAACGACAAACCGCTGGGCCCGGTCGTGGAGATTGTGGAGATCCACCACCGAGACCTGCTTGTCCAGCTCGACCTTGTGCACCGCCTCGGCCCCCACCCCACCCCGCAGGAGATGCTCGACATGGCGACTGACGCCGAACAATCTGCGCAGGAAAGCGTTGATGGTCCCTTGGCCGATGGCCGAACCCGCCCACATGCCCCGGGTGTCTTCGGCAAGGACTCGATCTTCGATCAGACGGACCAGCTCCGAGAAGGAGGCGACCGGGACTTTGTCGATGACCACACCACCGTCTGGGCGGGCCGTCGCCTTGCGCAACTGAGCCATCACATTGTGAACGACGATGGTGTAGTGGGCACGATCGTCCTCGGCATCGGTGAAGAGAAACGGCAGAAGGTCGTCGTGACAGAACTCGGCCAGAGTCCAGTACATGACCGAAACCCCACCTTGCCGGCTGGAGACATCGGCCACCGGCTGAACCGATCCTCGTCGGGGGGGGGCGTACACACCGACGCTCGGGAAGGGCCCCACAGGCAGACCCAGCTCGCCGTAGCGACGGCGGTCGGCATCGGTCAGCCGGTTGTTGGGCCGGTCCAGGAAGAGGAGGTCCTCGCCCTTGACGTTGAAGATCAGAGCCTTGGTGTTCAACGTTCGCCGCCCCAGCACACCGGAGGTGAAAAGCGTGTAGAGAAGGAAGGTGGCATAGCTGGTCTTGGTGGCGACCCCGGAGATGCCGGAGATGTTGACATGGGCACCCCGGGTGCCGTCAATGAACTCCAGGTTGGCATAGAACGACTCCCCGCTGCGAGTGAGACCGAGCGGTAGCCGCCGCTCCATCCGGTCGAAGAAGAGCGCCGCGTCTCTCTCCTCCTTCCGAGCAATGCGCACGACGGCCCCAGGTCGGGGCGGAACGAAGATCTCCGGCTCGAATCGAGTTGCCAGCACCCGTGCCGATTCGGCCACCTCGGCGGGGAGGACACCGTCCTCGATGAGGAACACGTCGGAGTCGAAGCGGGCCCCCTCGTGGCGGGCGCGCACCTGATCCACCACTCCGTACACCTTCACGACCTCGCCATCGGGAAGCACACGTTGCAGGGCGACGACGTCGTCAAGCTGGAGGTAACGATCAGGTGAAACGGCCACCCAGAACTCGAGGGGCGTGGCATCCACCGTTCCCATCACCCTTCCGACCGAATCCCCCGTCCAGTCATCTCGTCCCACCGGTTCTCGTCCCACCGCTCGGTCCACCGGATCTGGTCCCACCGGATCGTCCATGGCCGAGATGGTACCGACGGGGTGTGACACGTTTGGGTACCGTGACGCCCCGACGCAACCCGGACTGGAGGCAAAGTTGAGCTGGTGGGTCGTACTGGTGGCGGTGGCGACAGGTGGCGTGCAGGCGCTTCAGGCCTCCGCCATGGGCATTCAACAAGCTCGCATGGGCACTCTCGAGTCGATGTTCATCACCTACGGGAGCGGCGGCCTGCTCATCGGCCTCGCAATGCTGGCGACGCGGGGCGCCAATCTGGCCGCCGGCCGCGGCCTGCCGTGGTTCGTGTTCACCTCCGGATTGGCGGGGTTGTGGATCGTCGGCACCATCGCCTTCACGGTCCCCCGGATCGGACTGGTCGCATCCGTCGCCGCCGCGCTGATCGGACAGTTCACTATCAGCGCCCTGGCCGACCACTTCGGATGGCTGGGAGTGTTGGCCCGACCCATCGACCCCCGCCGTTTGTTGGGAATAGCCGCGCTGGCATTGGGCACCTGGCTGGTCGTGCGCTGACCTTTCTCGCCCTTCATCAGCTGGCCAGCGAAGAGCGGCCGTGTTCTGCCTAGGGGGGCAGGATCAGCCGCCGGCGATCAAGACCACCGCCAGGCCGGCCAGGCCGAGGCCGACCGTCTGGCTCCGCCCCATCCGTTCGTGGAGCAGAAAGCGTGCCAAGAACACCGTGAACGCAGGGTAGAGAGACACCACCACCGCCACCAAGGCGATCATCCCGGCCCTTGCCGCTACGAGGAAGGCGACGTTGGCGGCCATGTCCCCGATCCCCACCCAGAGCATGGGAGCAAGTGTCTTGGGGGGGGGTCGTGGCGACTGGCGACGGCGAAGCAACAACGCAGTGGTTACGAGAAGCGACCCTGATCTTGCCCCCGCCAGCGGCCAGAACCCGGCCGATTCGCTGGTCTGGACGATCAGCACAAAGAAGAGCCCAAAGCCGACTCCCGCCAGTGCCCCCAGGTGAGCGCCGCTTTGACCAGAGGAGCTATCGAAGCTCGACGCTATCAGGGCAATGGCGGGGAGGCCCAACACGACGCCCCACCAAGCGAGTGCAGATGGTCTTTCTCCCCAGACCAGCCCGGCACCGACGGGAATCACGGCAGTCAGCACCGCCGACGTCGGCGCCACCACCGAGATCCGGCCCTCGGAAAACCCCCGATAGAGAAACACGATCCCCACCACTCCGCTCGCGCCGGCGCAGACGCTCAGCACGATGTCGCCAGGAGAGGGGAAACTTCCGCCGAACAGCGGGCTGGCAATGAGCGCCAGCACGAGACCGGCGATCTCCGACCAGAAGACCACCAACAAGACCGCGACCCGCCGGGAGGTCACCCCGCCAAAGAAATCAGCGACCCCGAACAGCGCGGCCGACAAGAGGGAGAAGAGGAGCGCCACCCCATCGACCTTACCTGGCGGGGGCCCGGAGCCCTTCGCCTCTTACCTGGCGGGCGCCCGGAGCCCTTCGCCCCACCCCGTCAGCGCACCGGCGCCACTCGATAGACGGCGTCGGTGGTGATCACATAGACCTCCCCAGCGGAGTCCCTCCCGAGCGAAGTAACCCGGCCTGGTATCCCCAGCCCACTCGTCCAGTCGGTCGAGGCCGTGGCCTTGCCCCCTGCATAACGGAAGCTGCGCAGCCAGCCCCCGCAATAGTCGGAATAGAAATAGTGGCCGAGGAGCTCGGGGATGGCTTGGCCCCGATACACCAACCCACCCGTCACCGAGCAGGTGCCGGCATCGCCGTGCTCTATCTCCACCACCGGGAGGGTGATGCCGAGCGGATTGCACCCGACGGACGGCCGATAGCAATGAAGACCCTCCGTGATCGGCCAGCCGTAGTTCAGGCCCCCTAGCCCGGCCTCCGCCACATCGATCTCTTCGAATGCCCCCTGACCCACATCGCCGATATAGAGCAGCCCCGCGGCAGGGTCGAAGGAGAACCGCCACGGATTGCGGAGGCCCCAGGCCCAAGCCTCCGCCACTCCCCCCCCCTCAGCCCAGGGGTTGTCAGGCGGAATGCTGTAGCCTGACCTCCCGGACACGTCGAGGCGGAGGATCTTGGCCAAGAGGGTCTCGCGGTTCTGGCCGGAGCGGAAGGAATCTCCGGCCCCTCCCCCATCGCCCAATCCCAGATACAGGTAGCCGTCGGGACCGAACTCGAGCGACCCGCCGTTGTGGTTGGCAGCCGGCTGCTCGACGCGGAGGAGCAGCTCCCCGCTGGCGGGATCGGTGCGGTCGGCGTCGTGCAAGGCGCTGAACCGCATGAGCATGGTCGCACCATCTTCGATGGCCGAGAAATGGACGTAGAAGAGCCCGGTGTCGGCGTAGTCAGGCGGGAAAGCCAATCCGAGAAGGCCCTGCTCACCGGAGTTGACGACTAGGGCGGAGATGTCCAAGAAGGGCTCGTCCGCCAAACGGCCGTCCTCGATGATCCATACCCGCCCGTCCTTGGTGGCCACGAAACTACGAGGATCACCGAGGGGAGCGGTGAGCAAAACGGGGAAAGGTAAGCCGCTCACAACCTCTTGGTAAGCAAGCCCGTCCAACGTGGCCAGGGTCGAAGTCGAGGAAGCGGGGACGGTGGTCGTGGATTGCCCGGTCGGTCTGGTCGTTGGCGTGGAGGCCGGCGTGGTAGTCGGCGTGAGGGCCGTCGTTGGGGTGGGGGGGCGAGTCAGCGCGTCCTGCCTTCCGCAGGCCAAGATCGCGAGCGCCAGCAGGCAGACCCGAGATCTCATCCCGGCAAGCTAACGGCACTCCGGAGTTACGAGTCGTAACCTCCGCCGTCATGAAGAACGACCGCCGCACCTTGTTTGGTTGGGCGATGTACGACTGGGCCAACTCGGCTTATACCACGACGACGCTGGCGGTTTTCCTGCCGATCCTATTCGGCCGCCAGATCGTTCCCGAGGAGGGCTTGTCGATCTTCGGGGTCACCATGGATTCCGAGACCATCTTCTCCTGGATGGTGGGCCTGACTGCGATCCTCATCTTCTTGATCTCCCCGGTTCTCGGTGCCATCGGCGACTTCTCAGCCTCCAAGCTTTCCTTTCTGCGAGTCTTCGCCATCGTCGGATCGGTCGGGTCGATGCTGTTCTTCCTGCCCGGCGAAGGAGCCGTATGGCCAACCATCCTCCTCTTCATCGTCGTGGAGGGAGCCTGGGCGATCGCCGCGGTCTTTTACGACAGCTTCCTCCCCCATATCTCCACTCCCGAGACGATGGACCGCGTCTCATCGAAGGGGTTCGCCTTCGGGTATCTGGGTGGGGGCCTTCAGTTCCTGATCTCGCTCGTGCTGATCCTCGCCTCCTCGGAGGATTTCCGGCCCACCATGGTGCGGATCGCTATCGTCCTGGCCGGGCTGTGGTGGCTGGGCTTTGCGCTGTTCTCTTTCTCGCGTTTACGGGAACCAACCGTCGCCCAGCAGCTACCCGCCGGTCAGGGCTACCTCCGCCTGGGCTTCAGCCGGACACTGGGCACGGTCAGACAACTCCGCAGGTTTCCCCACCTCCTCCTTTTCCTCATTGCCTTCCTGGCCTATAACGACGGAGTCCAAGCTGTCATCTCCGTTTCCGCCATCTATGCCGAGGACACCCTCGATCTCAGCGAGAGTGAGATCCCGCTCGCCTTCCTGGCCGTACAGATCGTTGCTTTCGGGGGAGCACTCCTCTTCGCCCGCGTGGCCGAGCGAGTCGGAACCAAGAGGGCGATCCTGGCCTCGCTGGTCCTGTGGACGGCGGTGACCGTGGCGGCCTATTTCCTTCCGGCCGGCCAGTTCCTGCCATTCCTCGGGCTAGCCGCCGCGGTCGGGCTCGTGCTGGGCGGAACACAGGCCCTGTCCAGGTCGTTGTACGGATCGATGATTCCCGAAGAGGCCAGCGCCGAGTTCTACGGCTTCTATTCGGTCTTCGCCAAGTTCTCGGCGATTTGGGGCCCGATCATTTTTGGTCTCGTCAACCAGTTGACGGGATCGGCGCGTCAGGCCCTGCTGTTCTTCATCGTTCAGTTCGCACTCGGGTTCCTGCTGCTCTCCTTTGTCGACATCGACAAGGCACGGGCATCAAAGCACATGTGGCATTTCGCTGGAAGCGAGGTGACCTGATGGACGAGGAAGCGATTGCCCGGGAAGAGGAACCGTCGCGTCAACGACAGGAGCCGGGTCAGGAGAGCCACCGAGCCGGCGTCCCCTGGGGTCTGGCCGGGTCGTTGCTCTTGCTCTCGGCGGTGGTGGTCTTTGCGGTGCAGAACACCCAGCCGGTACTTCTCGAGTTCCTCGGCTGGGAGGCCGTCGTGCCCCTCGTCGTGGTCGTGATGGTGGCGTTCGTCGTGGCAGTGCTCTTCGACGAGGTGCTCGGAGTGTTTTGGCGACGGAGGCGGGCGAGGCGGGCAGCCGACCGAGAGGAGCTGCGCCGGCTCCGCGAGGGTCGATGAGAGTCCGACTGGTGGCAGCCGCCTTGGTCATGACGGCCTGTCAACCCACCACGACCATCGTCGATGGCGCCCCGGCTCCTGGCTCGACCCCCACCACGGTCGAGACGGTGGCGGTGAGCCGGGTCGACGATGGAGACACCGTTCATTTGGAGGACGGCCGCACGGTCCGCCTGGTCGGCATCAACGCCCCGGAGGCGGACGAGTGTTTCGGGGATGATGCCAAGGCCGCACTGGCCAACCTCGTGGAGGGCCGCGAGGTGGGTATGGGCTTCGACGTCGAACCGAGGGACCAGTTCGACCGGTTGCTCGCCCTGTTGGTCGTGAATGGCAGTCTCGTCAACCTCCGAATGGTGGCCGACGGCTACGCACTGGCGATCTCGGTGCGGCCCAACGTGATGTATGAAGAACTCCTCGCCGAAGGACAACGCCTCGCCCAGCAGCAGGAGTCGGGAATGTGGTCCTTGCTGACCTGTGGGTCGGCCGCGCAATCGGGCGCCGAGGTTGCGAACATCAACCCCAATCCGCCCGGTCCAGATGGTGACTATCTGAACGACGAATGGGTGGTCGTTCGAAATGGTGGTGATGAAGCCCTTGACCTCTCCGGTTGGATGATTCGGGATGAGTCGTCTCGTCACCGCTTCGTCTTCTCCGCCGACGTGGTGGTCGCTCCTGGGAGCGAGCTACGGGTGGTGACAGGGTGCGGAGAGGACGGCGAGACTGTGGTTTTCTGGTGCAGCCCCGAGCCGGTCTGGAACAACGCCGGCGACACCGCCTACCTGATCGACGCCGACGGGCGCTTTGCGGACTACCTCTCCTATTCGGAGTAAGGTTGATCGGTCCGCCATTCGAGAGGAGCAACATGGCACTTTCCGACAACGTCAAGAAGCTGTTGGGTAAGGCCAAGGAAGCTGCTGGCGACCTGGCCGAGAAAGCCCAACCGATGATGGAGAAGGCCAAGGAAGCTGCTGGCGACCTGGCCGAGAAGGCCCAACCGATGCTGGAGAAGGCCAAAGGCGCCGCCTCCGAGGCTTGGGACAAGATCGAAGACAAGATCGAAGACATGCGCGGCGAGGGTGACAAGGTCAAGGACGCGGCCGAAGAGGCCGTTGAGCAGGCCAAGACCACAGTGCCAGAGGCGGGCGACAAAGCGGCCGAGGCCGTCGCCAAGGCGAAGGACACTGCCGGCGAAGGGTGATCTCGAGTCCGGGTTGGCCCGGATAGCAGACGATCCTTGGATCGATCCGGTTGCCACTGCCCGCATAGTCGTGCAGTTCCTGGTGGGGGTAGAGCGATATCGGCTGCAGGACACGGTTGCTCGCCTGCGTGCCCGCCGGCCCGATCAACCCTTGCTGCTGGCGGTGACGGAGGAGGCGATGGCGCCGGCTGCGCGTATGGCTGAGCTGACCGATCAGCTTGTGGATCGCTCGTGGGTTCGAGAGATGGCAACGCGAGCCGCCCACCACGACTCGGTCGGTGTCGTTTCGCTGGGCGACGGAACCAGGGCGGTCCTTGAGACGGCCAAGGAGCTTGGCGGCCAGTTGTCGGCGTTGCTCACCGACCAGCGGGCAGTGGCGGCTGGGCTGTCGTATCTCCCGTACACGATCATCCCCTCCCCCGCCGAGGAGGCGCCGTTGTTGTTGCTTCCGGCGCTGGCGGTTTTCCAAGGCCGCGTGTGGACCAGCGCCTTCGCCGCCAAGACGGCGGAACGGGCCTCCGAGCGCGGTTGCGCCATCGAGATCGTCGCCCATCCGCTCGCCCATCTTTCCAAACAGAACCGGAA
>CAYUKI010000003.1:0-24933 GCA_964445235.1 uncultured Acidimicrobiia bacterium
CGGCAGCCGCCCAGGACTCGGGGTCGGGCTCCCCAGTGACCGGCAGTTTCCAATGCCGCCTCTTCGGTAGCCGGAGAGAGGATCTGATCGAAGGACCCTTCGGGCCCAGTCACGACCGGCGGAGGCAGCGGTCGGGGCGGACCCGAAACCAACGCCTGACCGTCCTGCCAAACCAAGTCGACGATCACAGCTTCGGGGGCAAGTCGGCGGTATTCATGGCCGGCTGGCGCGGCGAGGCGCTGCATCCAGACGGTCACCAGGAAATGGCTATCGGGTCCGGCCGCGACCGAAGCTGATGCCACCCACTCGACGAAGGAGAGCTGGTCGCCGCCTTCGGATCCGTCCAGAGTGAATTCGTCGGAGACGAACCACTCGGCGGCCGCCGAGACCATCGGAATCGGGTCGACAACGATGGTTGCTCCCAGATCCGCCTCGGTGTAGAGCGAGGATGGAGGAGCGGTGACCGGCATGGCGGTCGTGGGTGGAAGGGCTACGGCCGCCGGCGACCCGAAGGATCGAGAGATCATGACGGTCACCGCCAGCGCCAGGACGGCTGCCGAACCGAGGTAGACCCACCGGCGCCGGTCGGGTTCCGATCTGGTCAGGTGCTCCCAAGGAATGTGCTCGTATACCTCGTCTTCCACCAGGCCAAGGTACGCCTCTCCGGTGACAGTGGGAAGAGGGGCGTGGCGGGGAGCCTGGCGTCGTCCCAACTAACGTGGAGCGCCAATGGCCCGCAACCTCGATCCAAAACCGGGGCGATGGATTCTCCCCCTAGTCATCGTTGGGATGGTCGCCTTCACGTACTTCTTCGTGCAGGCATTGGAAGGAAGCAGTGAGGTCGAACCCGTCACGACCACCAGTAGGCCCACCACGACCACGACGGAACCGGAGTCGAGCGGCACCACATTGACGCCGGAGGTCGCCTCCTATTTCGAAACGATCGACGGTGCCAGCGGACAGATGACAGCTTTTCAGACCGAGCTGGCCACGGTCAATAGTGGATTCGACGCCCGCCCTCGGACCATCGAGTTCGTGGAGGCCGACGGCCGACTGGAGACGGTGGTGGCCAGCATGCAGGTGCTGGCCGACTCGCTCGCCGCCCTCGTTCCCCCCCCCGCGGCTGCGGCTGACCACGCCATCTTGGCCGCAGCAGCCGGTGACGCTTTCCAGGCGGCCAGCGAGGTACTGGCCGGTATGCGCTCCACCGATACCGGCGACATACGGCGGGCAGCTCTCTCGAGCTTCGACGCCGCCGTGGCTTCCTTCAACACCGCCCTGGAGGCGGTGCGGATCGCTCTCGGGGCATGACCACCAGATCCGGTCGAACCACCGATGTGGTGGTGCGGGGAATCGAGGAATCGGAGTTCGATGCGGTGGTCGACACAATGTCTCTCGTGTTCGGATCCGAGCGAAACGAGGAGCAGCGCGCCCGCTTTCGTCGCATCTTCGAGCTGGAACGCGCTCGGTGTGCGTTCGCCGACAGACAGATGGTGGGAACGGCGGGGGCCTTCAGCCTCGAGCTGACCGTTCCCGGAGGCAGCGTCGCCTGCGGGGGCACGACCTTCGTGTCGGTACTGCCGAGCCACCGACGTCGCGGCGTCCTGCGAATGCTGATCGAGTCCCACCTCGAAGACGTTCGGGACCGAGGGGAGCCGATCGCCGCCTTGTGGGCGTCGGAAAGCTCCATCTACGGACGGTTTGGGTTTGGGCAGGCGAGCGAGCGAACCGACATAACCATTCCCCGAAGCCACGTCGACCTTCATCGGCTCGTGCCCCCCCCCGCCGAAGTGCGGCTGGTCGACCGAGAGATAGCGATGACCCTGCTGCCCAAGCTGTACGATTCGGCCCGGCGACACTGGCCCGGCTTCTTGGCCAGATCGGAAGCCTGGTGGGAGGTCCGTTACTTCCACGACTCCCCCGACCGCCGCGAGGGGGCCAGCCCCTATCGCTACGCCGTCGCCTATCTCGGTGGGAAACCGGCCGGCTATGCGCAATACCGGTTCAAACCCGATTGGTCGGGAGACCATGGCTCGGGCAAGGTGATAGTCAGCGAGTTGGTGTCGGTGCAACCGGGGCCAACGGCCGGCCTGTGGGGCTACCTGCTCAACCATGATCTCTGCAAGGAGATCGTGGCCGAAGGCCGTTCGTCCTCCGATCCCGTCATCGACCTGCTGGCGGCGCCGCGGCGGGCGATCCGCCAACCAGGCGACGGAATCTGGGTGCGACTCGTCGACATCCCAACTGCCCTGGCAGCTCGCCGCTATTCGGCCGACGCCGCTCTGACCATCGAGGTCTTAAGCCCCGACCGGGTACGGGCCGGCAAAGTGCGCCTCGAGGTCGAGGATGGTCGGGCGCGTTGTGCCAAAACGACCCGACGAGCCGACGTCTCCCTCGACCTGGAGGACCTGGGCGCTTGCTACCTGGGCCGATCGCGGTTCGCCGAGCTGGCGGCGGCCGGCCGGGTGGCCGGTCCGGCTGAAATGCTGCGCCGAGCCGACGCCATGTTCACCTGGCAGCCCCAACCCTGGTGCCCGGAGATCTTCTGACCTTCTCGCGGAGATCCACACCCGACCAGCCGGGGTGACCCGCGGAGACCTGGCGGCCCACAGTTGATCTGTGGGCCCTGGGTAGTACTGGGTACTACCCAGAACCCTGGGTTCGCCGTTTTCTGATCAGACGTCGTAGAAGAGGTAGAACTCGTAGGGGTGGGGGCGCAGGCGGATGGCGTCGACCTCTCGGGTTCGCTTGTAGTCGATCCAGGTGTCGATCAGGCCCTCGGAGAAGACGCCGCCCTGCAACAAGAACTCGTGGTCGGCTTCGAGGGCGGCGAGAGCCCCTTCCAGAGTGCCCGGTACCGAGGGGAGACCTTTCAACTCCTCCGGGGGGAGGTCGTAGATGTCCTTGTCGACGGGGGGGGGAGGTTCGATCTGGTTCTGAATGCCGTCGATACCGGCCATGAGCATTGCCGAGAACGCCAGGTAGGGGTTGCAGGAGGGGTCAGGGCAGCGGAACTCGAGTCGCTTGGCACCCGGCGACTGCGAGTACTGCGGAATTCGGATCGCCGCCGACCGGTTTCGTGACGAGTAGACGAGGTTGACCGGAGCCTCGTAACCGGGCACCAGACGCCGGTACGAGTTGGTGGTTGGAGCCGCCAGCGCCAGGATGGCCGGAGCGTGCTTCAGTAGCCCACCGATATACCAACGGGCCAGATCGGAGAGCCCGGCGTAGCCCTTCTCATCGAAGAACAACGGCTCCCCCCCCCTCCACAGGCTTTGGTGGGTGTGCATGCCTGACCCGTTGTCCTCGAAGATCGGCTTCGGCATGAAGGTCACCGTCTTGCCGGCCTTCCAGGCCGTGTTCTTCACAACGTATTTGTAGAGAGTGACGTTGTCAGCAGTGCGCAACAGCGTCCCGTAGCGCATGTCGATCTCGGCCTGGCCGGCGGTCCCCACCTCGTGGTGCTGCACCTCGATCCTGATGCCGCAACGCTCGAGCATCGCCGTCATCTCGGAGCGAAGGTCCTGGAAATGGTCGGTGGGAGGAACCGGGAAATAGCCCTCCTTGTAACGGGGCTTGTAGGCGAGGTTGCCGCCCACCTCGTCACGCCCGGAGTTCCACGCCCCCTCCTCCGAGTCTATGAAGTAGAAACCGGAGTGCTGGTTCTGCCCGAAGCGCGCCGAGTCGAAGATGTAGAACTCGGCCTCCGCCCCCCAATAGGAAGTGTCGGCGATACCGGTTCCTTTGAGGAAAGTCTCCGCCTTCTTGGCGATGTACCGGGGATCGCGGTCGTAGGGCTCGCCGGTGATGGGGTCGTGAACGAAGCAGTAGAGGATGAGAGTCTTGCGGGCCCGAAATGGATCATCGACGGCGGTGTCGGGGTCCGGGCGTAGGATCATGTCCGATTCCTGAATGGCCTGGAAGCCGCGAATCGACGAACCGTCAAAGCCGTAGCCGTCTTCGAAGCCCGCCTCGGTCAGCTCGTGGATGGGCATGGTGAAGTGCTGCACCTGCCCGGGAAGGTCACAGAAGCGAAGGTCGACGAACTCGAAGTCGCCGTCCTTCGCCATTTTCATCACATCTGCCGGTGTTGCCACGTCACACTCCTCGGTCGGTAACGCCCGATTCTCATCGGGGGCGGTTTCGCGGCCGTTGCCGGAGTGTGAACAGCATGTTTCGACGACTTTCCGCGCCCAGACTTGGTTTAGCGTGAACCCGACGAAGGCGCCCCATGCTGCGCCACCGACGGTCGACAACCCGTCCTTGAATCGAACATGACCGACAAACAAGCCGACTACGTACTCCGCACAGTAGAAGAGCGAGGCATCCGCTTCATCCGCTTGTGGTTCACCGACGTGCAGGGCTTCCTCAAGTCGGTTTCGATCAGCCCCGCCGAGCTCGAGGTGGCCTTCGAGGAGGGGATGACCTTCGACGGATCCGCCATCGACGGGTACGCCCGGGTGCAGGAGGCCGACATGCTGGCGGTCCCCGATCCGTCCACCTTCGCCTTCCTCCCCTGGCACCAGGAACAGCAGGTGGCTCGCATGTTTTGCGACATCACCCATCCCGACGGCCAGCCCTTCGAGGGCGACCCCCGCACCGTTCTGAAGCGCAACCTGCGACGGGCCGCCGACCTGGGCTTCACGTTCTACGTCGCCCCCGAACTTGAGTTCTTCTACTTCGCCGATTCGGGTCCCGAGCCCAAGGTTCTCGACCGTGGCGGCTACTTCGACCTGACGCCGCTCGACATCGCCCAGGACTACCGGCGGAAAACCATCAACGCCCTCGAGCACATGGGCATGCCCGTCGAGCATTCGCATCACGAGGTGGCGCCGAGCCAGCACGAGATCATCGTCCGCTACACCGACGCCCTGACGATGGCGGACAACATCATGACCTTCCGCCTCACCGTGAAAGAGGTCGCACTCCAGCACGGCATATACGCCACCTTCATGCCCAAGCCGCTCGAGGATCACGACGGCAGCGGCCTCCACCTTCATCTTTCCTTATTCGAAGGTGACACGAACGCCTTCCACGACGCCGGCTCCGAGCGCGGATTGTCGAAGGTGGGCTGCCAGTTCATCGCCGGATTGCTGCATCACGCCCGGGAGATCACCGCGGTCACCAATCAGTGGGTCAACTCGTACAAGCGGCTGGTACCGGGTTTTGAAGCACCGATCTACGTGTTCTGGGCCCACAACAACCAATCGGCACTGGTGAGAGTCCCCACCGTCAAGAAGGGAAAACCCGCCTCGACCCGTTGCGAATACCGGTCTCCCGATGCCGCCTCCAACCCGTACCTGGCCCTATCGGTGATCTTGGCGGCCGGACTCGCCGGGATCCGGAACGGGTACGAGCTCCCTCCCGAGGTTCCCGACGACGTGTACCGAATGACCCCGGCGGAGCGAGCGGCGGCGGGAATTCCCCGCCTGCCGGCTTCGCTGTCGGAGGCTCTCGACGTGATGGAGAAGTCAGAACTGGTGGCGGAGGCGCTCGGCGAGCATGTCTTCGACTGGTTCCTCCGCAACAAGCGGAAGGAGTGGGAGCGTTACCAGCACCACGTCACCCGTTTCGAGCTCGAAAACTACCTGCCGATCCTGTGATGGAGGTGGCCGTCTATCCGGAGGGTTGTTCGGAGAGCCTACTTTCTGCACTTAGAGAGGCAGCGGTTAGCCCGGTCTTCCTCAACGACCTGGAGAGCCGGCTCCTCGAGAGGTCCGCCGATGCCGCCGTCCTGATCGTCGAACTAGCCGATGAACCGCTGCGGCGCCTCCGACTCATCGCCAGGGTGGCCGAGGAATCGGGCATCCCGGTGCTGGTGGTCGCCCAGCACGACCAGCTCGGGTTGATTGCCGAGGCCTCCGGTGTCTCCGATCTGTTGGTGGCGCCGCCGGATCCAGACGAGATGAAGCTGCGGCTGGACCGTCTGACGTCGAGGGGTGTGAGCGGAGACACCATCCGCTGGAAGGACCTCGAACTGAACACCGCCACCTATCAGGCCCACCTCGGGACCCAACCGGTCGACCTGACCTACATGGAGTACGAGTTGTTGAGGTTCTTTGTCGAAAACCAGGGCCGGGTGTGGACCCGCGAACAACTCCTCGCCAAGGTGTGGGGCTATGACTACTTCGGGGGAGCGCGGACGGTCGACGTCCATGTACGACGGCTGCGGGCCAAACTCGGCGAGGAGCGCTCGTCCTGGATCACCACGGTGCGCTCGGTCGGCTACCGCTGGGGCTGACCTCCTAGCGCTCCGGGCGCATGCCGACCGTTCCGGATCATGGAACCGGCGGTCGTACGCGCCGACAGGTGGCGCGGATTGTCGGAAGTTCGAGGTCCAACGCCGGCCCGGACGCTTCGCCGCTCAGAGCGGTTCCGACATTGGCCGCATTCCGATGAGAAAGCTCCTCGACTTGGCTGGTTGTGTAACAGCGAACACCACGGCGGCGGCGACGTCTTCGGGGTCGAGCATCTCCTCCAAATGGGGGTCGCCAGCCGTGCGTCCGGTCCCGACGGCGAAGTTGGTATTGACACCGCCGGGGGCGACCACGCTGACCTTCACGCCTCGCTCTCTGGTCTCGTAGTCGAGGGCTTGGGCGAAGCCGATTTGCGCAAACTTGGTGGCGCAGTAGACGCTCTCATTGGGAAAACCCTTTAGGCCAGCCACCGAAGCGATGAACACGACGCTGCCGCGACCTCGGTCCAACATGCCGGGAAGGAATGCCTTCGTGCAAAGGAAGCTCGAACGCATGTTGGTGTCCATCATCCAGTCGTAGTCCTCGACCGACAGACTCCCGAACGGTCCATACCTGGCGACGCCGACGTTGTTGACCAGGATGTCCACCGGACCGAGAGACCAGGCCGCTTCGACGAGCCTGTCGACGCCCTCCTCCGTGGCTGCGTCGGCCGTCACCGGGATGGCCCCGATAGCGCGGGCTACCGCCATCAGCCGGTCGGTGCCCCGCGCCGCCAGCACCACCTGCGCTCCTTCGGCGGCCAAGGCAACTCCGGTGGCCGCCCCAATCCCGCTCGATCCCCCCGTCACCACTGCCACCTGGCCGGTCAAACGGTTCATGCGAAGCTAACCCCTTGGGCGAGGGGAAGATCGTCTCCCCAGTTGATGGTGGTGGTCTGGCGACGCATGTAGGCCTTCCAAGCGTCGGACCCGGCTTCGCGACCACCTCCTGTCTCCTTCTCCCCGCCGAACGCGCCTCCGATCTCGGCGCCGGAGGTACCGATGTTGACGTTGGCGATTCCGCAGTCCGAGCCCGTATGAGACAAGAAGCGCTCGGCACTCTTCAGGGACTCGGTGAAGACAGCCGAGGACAGCCCCTGGCGAACGCCGTTTTGCACCGCAATGGCCTCGTCGAGCGATCCGACCTCGATGATGTAGAGGATGGGGGCGAACGTCTCCTCCTGGACGATCGGAGCATCCTTGCCGATCTTGACCAAGGTCGGTTCGACGAAGTTGCCCGCTCGGTCGAGCCTCCCTCCCCCAACGAGCACCTTGCCACCCTGCTCCTTGGCCGTTTCGAGGGCATTCATCATGTCCTCCACCGCTCGCTTGGTGACGAGCGGTCCCATCAGAGTGCCGACGGCGAGCGGATCACCGATCGGCACCTGCCGGTAGGCATCGATCAGTCGATCGACGAGTTTGTCGGCGATGGCCTGATGGACGATGAGCCGGCGGGCACTCGTGCATCTTTGTCCGGCGGTGCCGACGGCTGCGAATAGGACGGCGCGCACCGCGAGCTCGAGGTTGGCGTCGTCCATGACGAGGATGGCGTTGTTACCGCCGAGCTCGAGGATCGACCGACCCATCCGCTTGGCCACCGCCATGCCGACCCTCTCGCCCACCGCGCAGGAGCCGGTGGCTGAGACCAGCGGCACCCGCCGATCGTTGATCAACCGGTCACCGACGGTGGCGCCCCTGCCGACCAACAGGTTGAACACGCCTTCGAAACCCGTCCCGTCCATCACCCGTTCGGCGATTTTGGTGACAGCGATGGCCGCCAGCGGCGTCTCCGACGACGGTTTCCAGATGCAGGTGTCGCCGCACACCGCGGCGATGGCGGAGTTCCACGACCATACCGCCACCGGGAAGTTGAAGGCGGTGATGATCCCCACCGGACCGAGCGGGTGCCATTGCTCGTACATCCGGTGGTTGGGCCGCTCCGACATCATCGTCATCCCGTAGAGTTGACGAGACAAACCGACGGCGAAGTCGCAGATATCGATCATCTCCTGCACCTCGCCTTCACCCTCGGCGAGAATCTTCCCCATCTCGAGCGACACGAGGGCGCCCAGCGGCTTCTTGTATCGCCGCAGGGAGTCGCTCAATCGCCGGATGTGCTCACCACGCCGGGGCGCCGGGAACGTCCGCCACGCCTCGAAAGCCTTGACCGAGGAGGCGACCACCTGTTCGTAGTCCGACTCGGAGGCCTGCACCACGGTGGCGATGGCCTTGCCGGTGGTCGGATTGACGACGTCGAACTCTGGACCGCCGGCTTCGAGCCAGCGCCCGGCGAAGACCCCGGAGTTGCGACCGGTCACTCCGAGAGAAGAGAGGATCTCGTCGGTCTTCATTCATGTCTCCTTGGCTGAACTTTCGACGATCCGCGTCACCCCTCGGCGCGTACGACCGCCGGTTCGCCTTTGGGTGGCGGTCCCAATGCTGTGGGTGGTGGAACACTATCGGGTTGCGGGGAGGCGAATTCATGGGGCCGGGAGGCGAATTCCTGGAGCCGGGAGGCGAATTCCTGGAGCCGGGAGGCGATCAACGGGAGGCGATCACCTCGATCTCGATTAGGAAGCCGCCGGGGAGGGCCCCTACTTGAAAGGTCGAGCGGGCGGGGGGATCCCCCTTGAAGTACTGGCCGTAGATCTCGTTCACTCGCGGGAAGGTGGCGATGTCGGCGAGGAAGATGATCGTCTTGACGATGTCGTCGTACCCGAGACCGACGTCACCGAGGATCGCACCGATGTTGTCCATGACCCGCCGGGTCTGCGCCTGTATGTCCCCGGTCTCGCGCTGTCCGGTGGCGGGGTCGAAAGCCACCTGGCCCGACAGGAATACCAGGCCCTGAGCTTCCACCGCAACGGAATACGGCGCCATGGGGGCAGGGGCGCTCGGGGTAGCGAGGACGTTTCTTGCCATGCTGCTCCTTTTTCCGAGGAAGGGTAGAACGATCGGGGTTGACACGACGCGGACTGGTTAAGTCTCCGTACAATCTGGGTCCAGCGCACCAAGGAGGCGATCGAGTTGTTCAAAAAGGTGCTGATGGCTGTCGACGGATCGGCGGCCAACCAGGCGGCCCTATCGATGGCAGGCCAGCTTGCCAAGGACGGCGCACAGCTGGTCCTCGTCAATGTGGTCATGCCGATACCGGCCCGGGTAGGCGCCGGCGAACCGCCGGTGGAGGAATCCGCCAAGATCCTTGCCGATGCGGCCTCGACCATCAAGGCCGCCGGAGGGTCGGTGAGCAAGGAACTGCAGAGCTATGCCGGCATCAGAGGTCCAGCTCACGAGATCATCGAGGCAGCCCAAAACGAAGGGTGCGACCTGATCATCACCGGTTCGCGCGGCCATTCGGCGTGGGTGGGCCTGGCTTTGGGAAGCGTCAGTATGCGGGTCTTGCATCACGCGCCCTGCCCGGTGCTTGTCGTGCCGGGGAGCGACTAGTCGCCCGACCTCCCCGGTATCCACCGGGTGCCCGCCAGAGGAACTCCGGCCATGGCGGCGGCTTCGATGGTAAGAGCAACCAGATCCTCGCGCTCGAGGTTGTGAACATTGGACTTGCCGCACGCCCTCGCCATGGTGGCTAGCTCCATGGTGATGGCGCGCAGGTAGTTGGTAACCCAGGCCGCGCCCACGTCGGGGTCGAGCCGCTTCTCGAGTTCGGGATCCTGGGTCGTGATCCCTACCGGGCACTGGCCTGTATGGCAGTGGTGACAGAAACCGGGGCTGGTACCCAAACGTCCGTAGTCCGCGATCGCGTCGACCCATCCGGAACCGTCGAACCACGCCGATCGGTTGCAGCCGAGAGAGATCAGCGAAGCCACCCCGATCGAGACGGCGGTCGCTCCCAGGGCCAACGCCTTGGCGACATCGGCGCCTGAACGAATCCCGCCAGAGACAATGAGCTGAACCTCGTTTTGCTTGCCGATGTCTCGCAAAGCATCGGCGGCGATACGCACCGCCGGCAGAGTCGGGATGCCGGCGTGTTCGATGAAGACGTTTTGGGTAGCCCCCGTACCCCCTTGCATACCGTCGACAACCACGACATCGGCACCGGCTGCAACCGCCAGCTTGACGTCGTTCTCCACTCGGGTCGCACCCACCTTGACGTAGATGGGAACCTCCCAACCAGTTGCCTCCCGCAGCTCCTCGATCTTGATGACCAGATCGTCCGGACCGGTCCAATCAGGGTGCCGGCTGGCCGACCGCTGGTCGATGCCGGCCGGCAGAGTCCGCATCGCAGCCACGCGTTCGGACACCTTCTGACCGAGCAACATTCCCCCGCCACCGGGCTTGGCGCCCTGGCCGATCACCACCTCGAGAGCGTCCGCCTTACGGACGTCATCCGGATTGAAGCCGTATCGCGACGGAAGGCATTGATAGACCAAGTACTTCGATGCCTTGCGCTCCTCCGCCGTCATCCCGCCGTCGCCGGTGGTGGTGGAGGTTCCCACCGCCGAGGCTGCCCTGCCCAAGGCCTCCTTGGCGTTGGCGGAGAGGGAACCAAAGCTCATTCCGGCGATGGTGATGGGGATGTCCAAGACCAGAGGTTTTCGGGCGAACCTGGTGCCGAGAACGGTCTTGGTCTCACACCGCTCCCGGTAACCCTCGAGCGGATAGCGGGACGCCGAGGCGGTTATGAACACCAAGTCGTCGAAGGTGGGCAACACCCGTTTGGCACCCCAACCACGGATCTCGTACCGGCCTTCTTCGGCCATGGTGTGGATCTGATCGATGACCGCGAGCGGGAATGAATGACTGGCCCGCAGCGGATGGGGTCGGGGTTGGGCAGGGCTCGGCGTCGGAGCGGCCATCAGTACTTGTGAGCCTTGACAGCGTCGAAGTTGTAGAGCTCCTTGGCGGAGCCGACCTTCTTCACGTCTTCGGGTTGAACGTGGTCGAAACCTGCCTGGGCGGCGAGCTCTTTGACCCGCAAGACGTCTGTTTCGGTGAGCTCCTCCAAGCGGGCATCCGAACCCAGTGAGCGAATCTTGCCCCCTACATAGATGATTGCTTCGTAGAGGGAGTCTCCGAGAGCCTCGCCGGCGTCCCCCCCCACCAGGAGGGTCCCTGCCTGCGCCATGAAGGCGCTCATCGCCCCGACGTCACCGGCGACCGCCAAGGTGCCTCCCTTGAGGGAGATCCCGGCCCGAAGCGAAGCGTCGCCTTCGATGACTATGAGGCCTCCATGGGCGGTGGCTCCGGCCGATTCCGAGGCATTTCCCTTGACGCGGATGGTGCCACTCATCAGGTTCTCTCCAACCCCCCACCCGACGAATCCGAGCACTGTGATATCGGGACCGTCACCGAGCCCGCCGATGTAGTAGCCGGCGTTGCCGTCGATGGTCACGTCGATGCGATTCGTGAGTCCGACCGCCAGGCTGTGCCTGCCCTTGGGGTGAGTGATTAGGACCCTGGATCCGTGGGGTAGGGCGCGCAGTTGCTCGTTGATCTGTCGGGTTGTGAGCTCGTCGCAGTTCAGCGTGTCCAAACGTGAACTTCCTCCGGCATCGGCTCGAACACCTCGGCCTTCTCGATGTCGGGAAGGCCGGCCAGCGATCGATATTCCGACGACATGGCCACGTAATCCGGCGTCTCGGCGATCACCGCCGGCTTGCATGCGAAGGGATCACGCACCACTGCGAACTGGTCCTTCGTTGACACGAGCAAGGTGAAGAAACCATCCATGGTCTTGATGAGCCTCCGGAGAGACTCGCCGAGGTCGGCTCCTCGCGACATCTCCAGCGCCACGAGTCGGGCGCCCACCTCAGTGTCGTTGTCGGTGTTGAAGCGCACGCCGGCACCCTCGAGGTCTCGACGCACCGTGAAGTAGTTGGAGAAGGAGCCGTTGTGAACGAAACACAGGTCGGCGGCGGGAGAGAACGGATGAGAATGCTCGGTCGTCACTGCCGACTCGGTCGCCATCCGAGTGTGGCCGATCGCTTGATAGCCACTGCGCCCGCTTATCCCGTAGCGATCACAGATGGCCCTTGGAGAACCGACGTCTTTGAACACCTCCAGCGACTCGCCCCAGCTCACCAACGTGATTTCTGGGGATTCGGATCGAAGCCGGGTAAGGAAGATCACGGGGTCGACGGCGGCGGACAAGACGGCGTCGGGGCCGGCCAGACGGACCTCGGCGCCCAAACGGTCACCCAACGCCTGCCAGTCGTAGCCGGCCGAGGGTGACCGCAGCGAGTACTTGGTCAGACCCGGTTGGCCGTCCTCATAGATGGCGATGCCAGCCGAATCCGGGCCCCGGTCGGTCATGGCCTCAAGCATTCGAGTGGCCAGGACGCCCAGGTCGCCTTCCAATGCCGGTGTACGAAGGTGCAAGCCGATGATGCCGCACATGGTCGAAGAGGCTCCTCGATCGAGTTTAAGCATGTTACCCGATGTTGAAGGTGAGGAACCAGGGGGTAGGCCAAGAAAAGGGCTGCTTTAAGGGGCAGAAGAGCGAAGTGGTTTCCTAGATTCCGCCCCGTCACGAAGGAGGCAAGACGTGGTTGAAGGGCGAGCCGAACTGAAGAAGAGGGCCGAAAAGGATGGTGTGCGCTTCTTCTTCGCAATGTTCGTTGACATGCACGGCAAGGCCTGCGCCAAGTTGGTACCGGCCGAGGCCTACGACGTGATGATGGATGGCGGATCCGGTTTCGCCGGCTTCGCGGCCGGGCCGATGGGTCAGAGCCCGGCCGACCCCGACATGATCGCGGTGCCCGACCCGGCCTCGTACGTGCAGGTGCCCTGGAACCCGGAACTAGCCGTCCTCCAATGCGACATCGCCGTCGAAGGCGAACCCTGGCCCTACACGCCCCGCCTAATTCTCAAGAACTTCCTGGCCGGTATCGCCAGGAAGGGCTGGACGTTCAACGTCGGCGCGGAGGCCGAGTACTTCCTCGTGCGGAGAAAGTCGGGCGGGGGCATCGAGCTGGCCGACCCCATCGACACCATGCCGCTCCCCTGTTACGACGCCAAGGGTCTGACCCGCATGCTCCCCCACCTCACCCAAGTCTCCAAACACATGAACAAGTTGGGATGGTCGAACTACGCCAATGACCATGAGGATGGCAATGGCCAGTTCGAGCAGAACTTCAATTACGCCGACGCGGTGACAACGGCGGATCGGCTGATCTTCTTCCGGTACATGGTGCACACGCTCGCCCACGAGGCGGGGATGGCTGCCACATTCATGCCGAAGCCATTCGCGAACCTGACGGGCAGCGGCCTGCACACTCATCAGAGTCTGTGGTCGCGGGACGGCAAGGAGCTGTTCTTGGACCGGAAGGACAAACGGGGCCTGGGCCTTTCGGGCATGGCCTATCGGTACATAGGAGGCCTGATTGCCCACGCGCAGGCGATGGCGGCGGTAACCAATCCGATCGTCAACTCATACAAGCGGATGGGCGTAGGAGCGCCGACGTCGGGCGCTACGTGGGCCCCGGCCTACGCCACCTACGGGTCCAACAACCGGACGCAGATGCTACGCGTTCCCGACGCCGGTCGGGTCGAGAACCGAAGCGTCGACGGCGCTGCCAACCCCTACCTGGCGTTCACAGTGCAGTTGGCGGCGGGCCTCGACGGCGTCGCACGGCAACTCGACCCAGGGGAACCCAACACCGACAACCTCTACGTCCAGGACCCCAAGGTGGTCGCCAAACGACGCATCAAGGCGATGCCCCCGACCTTGCTGCACGCTGTCGACCATCTCGTCAAGGACGACGTCCTGCGGGCCGCCCTCGGCGCCGTCCCCGGAGGTGACTACATCGACTACTACGCCGAGACCAAACGCCAGGAGTTCATGGAATGGCACGCTCGCGTGAGCGACTGGGAGACCGAGCGCTATCTGACCCTGTTCTGAACCGGTTCTGAACCGTTTCTGACCCCTTCGGTCATGGTCACCGGCCAAAACGATATGGCCCGGAGTATGGCCCCGGGCCATATGTCTGTTCCGACAGATCAGATCTCGACCCGGCTGGTCCAACGAAACCAGGCCCGGTACGGACCGTACTTGCACACACCCTTCCCATCCAGATGGGCAAAGCCGTGTCCAACCGCTCCGAAACGCATCGTTCCCTTGGCTACCACTACGAAGTGGCTGCCGGTGACTTTGATGCCGCCCTCGAAATCGGTCAGAACGATGTCCGTCGTGCGGGCCGTGTCGTCATCTTCGCGATCGTTGATGAACACTCGGGCATCACCCGCCACGTCCTCGATGGTGACGTCACCGTTGATCTGAAGACGGAGCGTTCCGCCTATATCAAGCTCGGCGACTCCCCGGCCCCGGCAGGCCAGCCAGCCCCGACCGGCGATGTCCGTTTCACCTTCGGCGGCCAGCGCTACCGCTCCGCCGGCCAAAACGGCCAACGTCGCGACCAGCACCACCACCATCGTCCTTCTGAACCGCATCATCACTACCTCCTGTTCTCCTGTACTCCTGTTCTCCGGTTGACGGCTCCGGATCAGCATCGGAGAGAGGTGTGAGGGAAGTATGGGGTGAGAGTGCGGATTCGACACCTGCGACGGGGCAGCAAGAGCGCCGTTCATCCGGGGAGTCAGCCGGATCCCACTCGGGCTAACCGAGGCTCGCCAACCAGACTGCCTACACCACTACCACGTCAACGGCCCGGGACCGGAGTCTCCTGCGCAGGGCGGCGGCCAGGTCACCTTCGAAGAAACGGCGACCGCGGCCGCCGGGTTGCGGGTCCATCACGACCATCCGGACACCCTGGGCCAAAGCGGCACGTGTGAACACCTTCGCCGGGCTGCGAGTTATGGCCATCTCCCCGATCGCCTCTGTCCCGAGGCGACGCAGCTCGCCAATCGCCGTCTCCAGATTCGCCTGCACCGCCTGCTTCTCCCGCCTGGTCGGCAACAGACCCGGATTAGGCATGCCGAAGGCATATCCGTGCAATCGAGCAATGATCACGACCGCCACCGTTCCCCCCCCCGCCTCTTGGGCTGCCCTGCCGACGGCGGCCTCGCTGAACGGCGCCCCTGTGGAAGCCAGCAGGATGGAGGCCGGCGTCGTGGGGGGGGGATCCCAGCGCCGCCGGCCAGGCAACCTCAAGCCCGATCTTGGGCTCGTCGCCACCAGTAGAGCGGAAGGTACAGTGCGATTATGAACAGACCGATCCAGAACAGTTCTCGCCGGTCGGGCCCCACCCCGTAGTCGGAGGCCACATATCCGCCCACCAACCAAAGCGCGAGAAAGACGATGCCGACGACGAGAGCGGCATAAGCCATCCATCCCGGCATCCTCACGGGACGGTTCACCTCCGGCCGGGCGAGGCGGTAGATGCCATACCCGACGAATGCCAAAGCGCAGGCCAGCAGGTAACCCATGTTCGAGAAGATGTAGATCTCGAGCGGCGAACCAAAGAACAGCACAGCGATTGAGCAGACGACGTTGAAGAGCATCGCCGTCGCCGGGACCCCGTTGGAGTTGAGCTTCCCAAAGAAACGTGGCAGTAGGCCATCTTCGGCGATCTGATACAACGATCGGCCGACGCCCATGATGGCGTTGAGCACCGACAGCAGCAAAGCCACCACCAGGGGAATTCCGACGATCCAGGTGACTATGGAGCCCGATCCGAAAGCCTTCTCGGTGACCTGGGTGAACAGCGTGAGAGGATCGAAGGTTTCGGCTCCACCCAACACGGCCACGAACACGAGGGGAACCATCACATAGATGAAGAACCCGTACAGCCCTTCGGCCGTCATAGCGATCTTGGCGTCCCGAGCTGGGTTCCGGCACTCCCCGATGTAGCAAGCGGCCGCTTCCATCGCCAGCACCGACCACAGCATGATGAAGGCCCAACCGGCGTAGAGGCCAAAGCTGGCGGTGGTTCCTTCGGGGAGGGCAAAGCCCGATACGTTGCCGAAATCGGCCTTACCCGTGAAGATCGGGAGAAGAACGATCAACGTGAGAGGAACCATCGAGATGACGCCGAGCAAGGTGGCGAATCCCGCCCCCAACCTTATGCCCAGGTAGGACGGAATGAACAGCAGGATCAACCCGATGATCCCGATCACGAGCTTCGTCCAGGAGATAGGGGTGGCGACGAGAGTTACGGTGCTCTCCGACTCGGTGAGTCCGAAGAGGGCGATGATGTAGGAGGCCGCCAGGATCATGTTGATTGGTGCCACCGGGAACCAACCCAGCCAATAGGCCCAACCGGAGATCCCGCCTATGTGTTTGGCCACCTTGTCCCCCACCAGCGGCCGGAAAGTCACTTCGGCGTAGGAGGGGAGGCCCCCGGTCCGATCGGGCATCATCGCCGCCAGCTCGGCGAGACAGAAGCAGAGCAGCACCCCGGCGGCGGTGAGGATCGCAAAGAGAGGTACCGAGGCGGCTCCGAAAACCTGGACTACGTAAGGAGCGATGCCAGTCACGAGGATGGTGCCCGCCAGTCCGATGACGAACGCGCCCCACCAGTTGGTGCCCTTCTGTAGGCCGATCTGCTCCGTGTTGGTCGCCATCGATTCCTCCTCGTGCGCGCCGGACGGGCGCATTCTGGCCGCCTGACGGCGCACGTGTCGTCAAAAGGGTGAAACAAAAGGGAGCCGAAGTAAACAGCTGGGTGGACTAGAGCCCGATTTGCTGGGCGATGTGGCGGATGGGGTCGTAATCGGAGGCGGAAACGGGAACGAAGCGGCGGATCAGACCGGCGGCGAGGATGCGGCGGCCCTCGGGAACCTCGTGCATGCCGATCAACTCGGCGCGGAGCCGCGCTCGGGTCGAGGGCGACAGTGCCACCGAGGCGGCCACCGGGGGGGTCGGGAAGGGGCCGATCACAGACACCACCCGAAGTCGCACGCCGAGAGTTGGATCCCGCCTCAGCTCGACGTCGAGGACGGTCGAATCGATTCCGGCCACATCGGCGCGGCCTTCGACCAACATACGCAGAGACTCGAGGTGAGCTCCCGACTCGATCAGCTCGCCGAAGAACCGCGGGGTTCCCACCGAAGCGATGACCGCATTCCACCCCGAGTGCGAATCGCGGCCGTTGAAGGCAAAGCGGGCACCTCTGAGGTCGGCCACCTCCCGGAGCGCCGAGTCACCACCGACCACCAGGTCGGAGAAGTACACCGGTCTTCCTTCGTAACGGTCCCCGACCGGCACCGGCGCCGCCAGGGGGTCGAGGCGGTCGGAGTTCTTGGTATAGGGCAACCCACACAAGAACCCGAGTTGCGCCGCTCCCGCCACCAGATCGGAGAAGTCCTGATGCCAGTTAGGTCCCGATGAGAACTCGACGTTGATACCCAGCCGCGCTCCTAGGTACCCGGCGACGGCCCGGTGGACACTTTGGACGCTAGCGCCCAGTAACGAGACGGCAAACAATCTGGTCTCAATCAAGGGTGCCGAGGAGCCGATTTCGTACGATGAATAGGTCATGACAGTGGACGGCAAGGCACGGCACATGGATCTGAACGAAGCCGACAGCAGCCGTCCCTTTACGTCGCCCGCACTCTACGGGCGAGACCTGGGCGCCCTGCACTGGATGCTGGCCAGCCTCCGCTGGACGCTCATGGAGGCAGAGGTGGGCAACTCCCTACTTCAAGAGTTCGAGTCCCTCGAATGGGTCGAGGACGGTTTGCGACGGCGGCACGTTGTGTGCGATGCCCAACGACTTCGCATCGAGCATGACTCCTGGGTGGTGGGGTTCTTCGGCGTGCGGCTGCCTGGGATCGACTTCTCGCCCATGGAGGAGGCGAACGCCGAGATCGTCCGCGAGTTCCGCGACTACCCGGGAATCCTCAGCTACTCGTCGATGGAGTTCCCCGACGGCAACTGGGCCAATCTGGTGCTCCATGACCCCCCGGAAGCCCGCGAGCAATGGCGTTCGAGCCACCGACACGCCGCCGCCGCCGCCGAGCTGTCGCCCCGCCATTACGCCTCGGTGCGGATCCACAACGGCTTTCTACCCGGCGGCCCGGCCGGCCACGACTCAATTCGGTTGCTTTTCAGCAAGTACTGGGACTACACGAGCAATCCGGTGTGGCGGGCTGACCGTGACCTGGGTCCGGACGGTTGGCCGCCCCGGCTGACCAAGAGCGCCTGAAGCGCCGACGAGACCCCACGACGATTTCCCAGACGGTGCACTAGATCAGAGGGCGTCGCGTTGGCGGAGAGCCCAGCTCAGAATCCCGGTCCCAACGATCACCGTTCCGGCCAGCTTGAGCACACCTCCACCGGCCCCGGGAAGGACTGGGCCCAACGCATCGAGGGCCTCACGGGGTAAGACGGTCAGGTCGGCGTAGATGGACATAGCGGTCCGCCAGACCGAAGATGCCGCCAGCCCGGAGACGAACTGGGTGACGATGCCTTCCCAAACGAACACGTAGGCAAGGCCCACCAGGGTGGCGCGGCTGAAGAGATACCCGATCGGTACGAAAACGGCGGTGTACCCCACTGCCGCCCCTGCGTAGAGACTGAGGGCGGGAACGGCCAGAGTCCACGACCCCGCGAGGATCCCGGTCGCCAGCCAACCGATCGACCAGGCTGCCATTCCCACCCCCAGACAGACGAGCGCCGCCGCCATCCAGGCCGATATCGCCCAACGCCAACGCGGGATCGGCTTCATGTACAGATAGGGGAGGGTGCCACCGTCACGTTCGTCGCGCAGGGTGGCGGTGCCGGTCATCAGGAAGGCAATCGAAGTTGCAACCGCGGCCACGGTGGCGGTCGTGATGTGGAACCTTTCGGCCACCGTATCTGGGCTCTCCCCCACGCTCGACAGCCACGTGATCCAACCTGCCGAAGATGCCAACGCCGTCAACCCGAGGAAGCGTTTGGCCCGGGCGAGCCGGCGGACGAAGTGGCGGGTGAGACCCAAGTCGATCATCACCGACCTCCTACGAGATAACGGAAGACGGTTTCGAGCGATTCGTCGGCCGGTAGCACCTGGCGGAGCCGGATGCCGGCCTGGCGAGTGGTGGGAGCCAGCAACCGGGCGAGAGCCGCCGGGTCCGAAGTCGAGACCTCGACCGTGGTCCCGTCGAGTCGAACCCCGTCCACCCCCCCCGAAGCCATAAGCAAAGAGCCGAGCAGGCGGGGCTGGTCGGAGACGATCCTCACCAGTCGCGGTTTATCGGTCATCGCCGCCCGCAGCGAGTGGACGGTTCCTTCCGCCGCCAGCCTCCCGTCGATCATGGCGATGACCCGGTCCGCCATTCGTTCCACCTCGGCCAGCACGTGTGAAGAAACGATCACGGTCCGACCTTGGTCGCCCAGGCGCTGGAAGACGGCGATCAGGTGGGCGCGCTGCACGGGATCGGCCCCGTTGAGGGGTTCGTCCAAGAACAACACCTCGGGGTTGCTCACCAACGCCGCCGCCACCTTGGCCCGTTGCCGCATCCCCTTCGAGAATCCCGAGAGTCGCCGATCGGCGACGTCGGCAAGACCTACCTCCTCCAAGGCCAGTTGGACCGTCTGGTCCCGATCGGCGACCCGGGCCAGACCGGCGTTCAGATCCACAAACCCTCGAGCGGTCAGATGGGGATAAACGGCTTCGTCCTCGGGAACCAGAGCGATCCTTTGGTAGACCTCTCGGTCCTGACGCGGGTCGAGGCCGAGGACCCGCACGCTTCCTTGAGAGGGCTTTTGGAGCCCGGTGAGCAGCCGCAGCAGCGTGGTCTTGCCCGCCCCGTTGGGCCCCAGCAGACCGGTCACTCCGGCCGTGAACGCCAAGTCGACCTCGGAGACGGCCACCTTCTGCCCAAACCACTTCGACAATCCGACGGCTCGAACGGTCGTGGCTGGAGCCGTGGCGGTCATGCCAGCTTCCGATAACGCCGGTAGGCCCACCAGCCGCCGATGAGGGCCACCACGCCGATCGCAAGGGCCGACACCCAAGGGTCGAAGCCGAACTCCTCGGGTACGTGCCGCCCGAGGTTTGATCCAAACACCCAATCCCGGACCACTCGGGCGTGATCGTCCAGCGCCAGCAACGACACGAAGCGCGACCCGGGAAAATCGGTGTCGGCGATCACGCCGGCCAGCTGGTTGCCGGCGGTGAGTGTGCCGAAATAGGCAGCGGCAGCGAATCCGGTCCGCTCGATCTGGCTGGAAACCACCGCCAGCAACCCACCGTGCACTGCCAAGTAGCCGGCCGCTACCACCGGGACCTTCCAAAGAATGTCGAGCCTGTCGACGAGATAGCTGAAGAACCCGTCGTCGCTGAGCCCGGCGAGACCGAGATGAAGCAATAGCTGGGGAACGACGTAGAGAGCGCCGGCCACGGAAAGGTAGGCGAACAGCTTTCCAACCAGATAGTCGGACACGCGCATCGGCCGGGAGAAGTAGACCGAAAGCACTCCCAGAGACCGGTCGGGTCCGAGGAGTTCGGGCCCGGTAACGGCGATCAGCAGCAGCGCTATTCGCGAGTAAAGGTCGAAGAGGTTGGGGTAGCTGGGTAGTCCTTCGGCGACGGCGGCCGAGATCGACCCAGCCACGAAATGCAGGCCGATGATTACGGCCGCCATCGTCACCGCGGTGACGAGCAGCGACCAGGGGAGGACCTTCCGGCGAGCCTTGCGCCGCAACCCCAACACCCTTCGGATGCCATCCCGGGCGATCGCGCGCCTGATGGCGGCCCGTCCGAGCCGCTCGCCCTCATAGGATCGGTAGCCGCGGTCGTAGATGACGGCGTCGGTCATTGTTCGGCCTTGTTTGCTCTCATCAGGAACTCGTCCTCCAGCGACCGGGAAGTCGGAGAGAGCCGGTATATCCCGACGCCCTGATCGTCGGCGGTGTCGCGAATCACGTCATAGTCATGGTCGGTGGCCCCCGTCACGGTTACGTCGTGTTCAGAGGCGACAGCGGCCAGGCCGGCTGCCATGAGGCGGGCGGCGAATTCGCCGGCGTCTCCGATCACCTCAACGGTGATCGTCGAAGTCGGGCCAAGGTTGGAGACCGGACCGGAACGCACCAACCAGCCGGCGTCGAGCAACATCACCGAGTCGCAGGTTGCTTCGATGTCGGTGAGCAGGTGGGAGGAGAAGATGACATTGATTCCGAAGCTGCCGAGGCGACGGATGAGCTCCAGCATGGCCTCCCGACCGGCCGGGTCGAGCCCCGAGGCCGGTTCGTCGAGGAGCACCAGTTCTGGCCCGTGCACGATCGCCTGGGCCAGCTTGACCCGCTGGGCCATTCCCGTCGAGAAGTCGCCGAGAAACCGAAAGCGCTCCTCCTCCAGTCCGACCAGGAACAGAGTCTCCGATGCTCGTCGACGGGCGTCGGCAGTGGGCAGACCGGCCAGCTCGGCCGTATAGGCGACAAAGTCGGCAGCGGTTTGGTCCTTCGGAAGGCACTGGTTCTCCGGCATGTAACCGACCAGCGACCTCACCGCCAGCGGATCCTTGAGGGCGTCACGCCCCAAGACCATGACGTTGCCATGGGTCGGATGGAGGAGTCCCAGCAGAACGCGGAGGAAAGTGGTCTTGCCGGCGCCATTGGCGCCCACCAGACCAGTCACTCCCGCACCGAGAGTCACGTCTACGTCCTGGAGGGCCACCACATCGCCGTAGGCGTGAGTGAGCGACTGGGTGGAGACGACCGCGGGCACCGGTGGAGATGTTGACATGTCGTACCGTCGATTGGAAACCAGCCCCTTCCCGCCCTCTCCGAACGGCTCGCTCGACGTTCGCCGTTCCCGATGGCCTCCCCAACAATCGCCCGGGTGGTACCTTCGGCCTCCCGCCCTCTACTCATATGAACATCACGACTCTCGAAAGCCGCCGTTATCGCTTCGATCTCGAACCGCCCTTTGCCGCGGCCTGGGACCCCGTTCCCCGGCGGGCCTTCGAAGAGACCATCGTCATGGTCCACACCGACGAAGGGGTGACCGGCTACGCGGGGGGGGCGCCGGTACCCGACCTTCCACTGTTGGACCACCTCCTCAGGGGAGTCAATCCGTCCGATACCACCGCCGTCTTCGGGATTTGTGAGACGGTTGACTTCCACGGAGGTCGGCCTTGGACCGTTGAGGTGGCGGTGTGGGATCTCCTTGGGCGCATCGAGGGACGCCCGCTCTGGGAGCTCCTGGGCGGCGAGCGCGATCGGATTATGGCGTACGCATCTTGTGGGGAGCGCCTCCCTCCCGAGCCTCGGGCCGAGAGGCTGGCGGCCTGGCAGCAGCAAGGTCTGCGAGCCGCCAAGGTGAGATTCCATCACCCGGATTGGCGCGATGATCTGGCGGTGGTGGAGGTCGTCCGCAGGGTCCTCGGGAACTCCATGGAGTTGATGGTGGACGCCAACCAGGGTTGGCGGATGCCCGGCGATCTCGCCCCTCGCTGGAGCCTTCAAACCGCCACCGACTGCGCGAGAGCCCTGGAAGACTTCGGCGTCTATTGGCTCGAAGAGCCCCTCGACACCCACGACGTCGAGAGCTATGCGGCGCTCCGCAGCCGCAGCGGCGTGCGGATCGCGGCGGGGGAGATGATGCGGTGCCTTCCCGAGTCGAAGCGGTTGCTGGCGGGGGGGGGCGTGGACGTCATCCAGAATGATGTGGTGCTGGCCGGTGGAGTCACCGGTTGTCGAGAGATAGCTGAGCTGGCTCGGCGTCTCGGTGTCGTGTGGTCGCCGCATACATGGTCGACTGGCTTCGGGCTGCTCGCCAACCTGCACGTGGCGCTCGCCCTCAGCAACGGCGAGTACCTGGAGGTTCCCTTCGATCCCCCGGCGTGGACCACGGCGCGTCGAGATTTCATGCTGCCCGTCCCACTCGAAATCGAGGCGGACGGAACCATCGCCGCCCCCCCGGGACCCGGCCTCGGGGTGACTCCGGATCTCGCTTTTCTGGAACGGTTCCGGGTGGGCTGATGAAGGCTGACGCGGACAGGCCGAGATGAGGCGGGTTGGGATGAGGGCACGGCTAGGACGAGGGCAGGCTGCTGACGGGGGCAAGCTGGTGACGAGGCAGGAGATGAAGGCAGGCCGATGAGAGCGATGGTGTGGCGGGAGCCGGGAAAGCCGGGGTTGGTCGAAGAGGTACAACTAGACCCACCGTCACCGGGAGAGGTCCTGGTGCGGTTGGAAGCGGCGGGAGTTTGCCATTCCGACCTCCACCTTGCCCTCGGGCATCTTGGCCATCACCGATTTCCGACCGTCTTGGGCCATGAGGGGGCAGGGGTGGTCGAGTCGGTCGGCGACGGTGTGTCCGATCTCAGCCCCGGAGAACGGGTGGCCTTCTGTTTCATCCCCCCGTGCGGGGCCTGTCGCTACTGCCGGGTCGGGCGAGCCAACTTGTGTGAGCCTGGGTCGGCGGCGGCGTTCGCCGGGGTCATGCTGGATGGCACCTCCCGGCTGGAAGACGTCGGCGGCGGGCGGCTCCAGGCTTTCCTCGGGATCGGCGCCTTCGCCGAGCGGGTCGTCACCGCCCGGGCCGGGCTTGTCAAGGTTCCGGCCGCCCTCGATCCGGCGCAAGCGGCGCTGGCCGGTTGCGCGGCGGTCACCGGGTTCGGAGCTGTCAACAATGTCGGCCGGGTACAGCCAGGCCAGGACGTGGCGGTGATCGGGTGCGGGGGGGTGGGTTTGCAGGTGATCGCGGCCGCCGTCCTGGCCGGAGCCGACTCGATAACAGCTGTCGATCTCGTTCGCGAGAAACGAGAGCTGGCCATGCGCCACGGCGCCACCGCCGCTGTCGACCAACTTGCCGGTCATTTCGATGTGGTGTTCGAGGTGGTGGGGCGGCCCGAGACCATCCGAACTGCCTGGCATCATCTCCGCCCGGGCGGGTCGGTGGTAGTGGTCGGCATTTCCCCCCGCGGCGCCGAGGCATCGCTTTCCGCCATCGAGTTCAGCGGCGACAAGTCGCTCAAAGGTTCCTTCTACGGGTCGGGCAACCCAGCCGCCGAGATCGCCTCGATCATGGACCTGATCGTCGCCGGCAAGGTCGACCTATCCGCCACCGTCACCCACACCACCGACCTGGCCGGGATCAACGACGCCTTCGACCGGATGGGGCGGGGCGAAGGGGTGCGGACGGTGGTCAGACCCTGACGATTTGGACGTCAGCGCAGACGAGCGTCGCTCATCGTCATTGGAACAGCCGCTGGTACTGGCCGCCATAGAACAGCAATGGCGGACTGTCCTCCCAGCGGGTGTAGTGAACCTCGCCAAGGAACAATGTGTGGTCCCCGCCCCAATAGGCCTCCACCACCTTGGCAACCAGATGCGCCACGGCCCCTGCCACCATCGGGGTGTCGAGCACGTAAGCGAACTCCGGCTCGACAGTCTGGTCGAAACCGGGCAGGCGGGCGAAGTACTCGGACAGGAGCTGTTGGCGCTCATGCAACACACTCACACCGAACATGACGCCCTTGTTCAGCATCGGATGCATCCGGGCCCGCTCGGCCACCGACACGACCACGAGCGGCGGTTCTAGCGACACCGACATGAAGGCGTTGACGGTCATGCCGTGAGGCTCTCCGTCGGAGGTGAGGGTTATGACCGCGACCCCGGTGACGAACCGGCCGAGGGTACGGCGGAACTCAGCCTTGGGATCTGTCGGTGGATCGGTCAAGGTCAACTTCCAGAATACGGTGAGCTGGGCGACGGAGGGGACCTGTTGGCGTCCGAAACGCGAGCTGGGCGTGGACTCAAGTCCGGTACGGGCCAACCCTGGGTTCATCTGTGAGCCCTGAGCGGGGCCTACGCTTGGGGGATGGGCAGAAAGGCGGCTGACGCGGAGCCA
>CAYUKI010000004.1:0-22640 GCA_964445235.1 uncultured Acidimicrobiia bacterium
CGGTCCTGCTCTTGTTGATAGTGGGCTGTAGCACCACGAAGGACGCCGAGCCGCCCTGTCCGGCGCTACCGGATCCCCTGCCGGGCCTGCAGGAGGGGCCCGCCCCCTGGCAGCCGGCGCATGCGACTCTCGAGACACGCCTCACTGCGATCGGCGCTCCCATCCTCACCCAAGAGGGTTCTCTGGTCGACCGTCACTTCCAAGTGATGATCGACATCGATGGGCGGGCTGTGACCGTCCCGGCGCTCATCGGGATCAACGGAACCGAGGTGGCGGGCGGAAAGATGGAGACCGGATTCGTCACCGAGATGCACACCCACGACGACTCGGGCATCGTGCACGTTCACGCCAATAGCGACCGCGTCTTCACGCTGGGCGAGTTCTTCGACGTCTGGGGGGTGGCTCTAGGCGCCGAACGGATCGGCGGTTACTGCGACCGGGTCATGACGGTGACGGTCAATGGCGTGGTGGCGGAGGGCGACCCCCGGTTGATCGAGATTTTGGACCAAGCGAATATCGAGATCGCCACCGGCTGAATGCCTGTTCACTTGTGGTGGTCGATGCCTTCGTACAGGTTGATGAACGTTCGTACCTGGCGTCCCTCCCGGGCATCCAGGCTGTCTAGGTAGAAAACCCGGGTCCAGGCCACCGCCGCAACACGACGAGCGGTCCCGCTGGTGTCTCGGATCCCTTCGTAGGGGGTGAGCAAGACATTGCGCCCCGAGAAATCGCCCAGCACCTCCCGCAGATCGGCGAGAAGGGCTTCGCATCCGTCCGGACAATCGTAGGCCAACACCACGCCAGCATCCTCGAGGTTGTGAACGAAGATCTCGGCGGGGACGGGCTCGGACGCCTCACCCCAGTTGGCGAGCCCGCCGGTGTGGGGCCCCGAGGACGGCGGTGCGCTGTTGTAGCCAGCATGGGCGTCGCCAAGGGTGATGTGTTGGTTCCCGAGGTCGGCGAACAACACCCCGGGTGGCGGGGGTTGGAGCGCAATGAAGAGGGCGACGCCACCCACCCCGGCGACGGCAACCAGCGCGGTCAGGATCCCCTTCTTGCGGCTGGCGGCCGTCTTGGCCGCCTCTTTGAGCTCGGCCTCCGCCGCTCGCTGTTTTTCGATTCCTCGCCCGGCCGGACGAGCCACCTGATACCTCCTACCGTCAGCCAGAGGCTAACGCCTTAACCCTACCCCTCAATCCGGGTCCCCCCCGATACCCCCCGATGGGCCGGCGCCCGATGCTGAGACCATGACCAGCCCCACCACGGCCAGAACGCTGGCCGCCCAGACGCCCGCCGATCGAAACCGATACGCCGACTTCCTCCGGGCAGCTTCGATCTTGGTGGTCGTGTTCGGACACTGGCTGATGGCGGCCCCCTTCCTCGGGACCAATGGTTTGGAGGGGAACCACCTCCTCAATGAGGTACCCGAGATCCAGGCCGTGACCTGGTTGTTGCAGGTGATGCCGGTCTTCTTCTTTGTTGGGGGATTTGCCAACGCCGCCGCCTGGCGGTCGGCGCGGCGACGCGCTGTCCCCTACTCGGCGTGGCTCCGAGGGCGGTTGCGCCGGCTCGTCAACCCCGTCCTCCCTCTGGTGGTGATCTGGTCGGTCGGGGCCGCCGTCATGATCCAGACCGGGATCGACCCCGACACCTTGCGTCTGGCCTCGCAGGCGGCCTTGGTGCCGGTGTGGTTCCTGGCCGTCTACGTCGTGGTGGTGTCGCTGGCTCCCCTATCGCTACTGGCCTGGGAGCGCTCCGGCTGGTGGTCGTTCGGAGTGCCAGCGGCGCTGGCCGGGTTGGTCGATCTCGTCGCGCTCGGCGGAGACGTCGACTGGTTCGGCTACATCAACTACCTGTTGGTGTGGTGCGCCGTCCATCAGCTCGGCTACGCGTGGGCCGATGGCCGGTTCGGGGGGTTACGGCAACGATTGGCTTGGGCGGGGGCCGGTTTCGGGGTGACCGCGGCTTTGGTTGCCTTCGGTCCCTACCCCCTGGCGATGGTGGGTCTGGCGACCGACCAGGTCGCCAACAGCCAACCACCCAAGGTAACCCTGGTGGCGCTGGCCGCCTTTCAAATCGGTCTGGCCTTGGCCCTGGAATCGCGGGCAGAGCGGTTCCTCCAGCGGGGAAGGCCCTGGACCGCCACCGTGGCGATCAGCTCGATGATCATGACGGTGTACCTCTGGCATATGACGGCAATGGTGGCGCTGATCGGAGGGCTGCTCGCCTTGGACGGGTTCGGGCTGGCTATCCCGGTCGGGTCAGGCGGATGGTGGGCGAGCCGCCTGCCGTGGCTGGCCACGTTGGGGCTCGTCATCGCTCCCTTCGTGTTGTGGTTCTCCCGTTACGAACGGCCCGGGCCCGACAACCGCCCCGCGCCGCCGGCCTGGCGACCGGTGCTGGCGGCGGTGACCATCTGCGGCGGGCTCGGGCTGCTGGCGTACGCTGGGATCGCCGACCAAGAGGGGCTCAACGGCCTGGCCCTCTCGCTTCCTTTCGTGGGAGCGTTGGTCGGAGGAATCGTGGGAGCCCGCTACTGGCTTTTTCGGCGGGGGACCCGGCGCCCTACCGCTGGCCGAGCGCGCTAGTGCACCGTCTGGTAAATAATCGTGGGGTCTCGTCGGCCCACGACGCCCCTGGCGCTATTTCCCAGACAGAGCACTAGTATGTCGGTCGTGTTGACCGTTTCGTTCTGCGCTGCCTGCTGTTGTTGTTGCAGCGGCGCGGGCCGGGAGGGTTTGAGCTAGACAACCCACACCTCCTCGACAGCCCGCACCGGCGCTCCCGGGCGGGCTTTTTCATTTTCTGCCACAGAACGGACACCCGAATGACCACCACCACCCAAAGACTCGGCACCGATCCCAGCGCTCGACGCTACGACGACATCCGCCAGCTGCTCCCGAGCCTCGACAACCCCACCCCGCTGCTCAGGGTGGCCAGGATCGCTCCCCATCTATATCTGAAACTCGAATGGCTCAACCCCTTCGGTTCCATCAAGGATCGAGCCGCTGCGTACATGTTCGAGAGCCTGCGCCGCCGGGGGCTCCTGGAAGGCCGGGAAATCGTCGAGGCATCGTCGGGCAACACCGCCATCGCCCTCGCCGCGCTGGCGGCGCTCGAAGGGGTGAAGGTGACCATCACCATCCCCGACGGAGTACCGGAGGAGAACAAGATCCTCCTCCGCATGCTGGGCGCCGAGGTATGGCCCACCCCCGACGACCTCTGCCCGGTCGACAGTCCCAAGGACGGTGCCATCGCCCTGGCTCGCTCGCTCGCCGACACCGACCGGTATGCCTGGCCCAACCAGTATGAAAACCCTGTCAACGTCCAGGCCCACTACGAAACCACCGGTCCCGAGATATGGAGGCAGACCGAAGGCCGGGTGCGGGTCTTCGTGGCCGGCTTCGGCACCTGCGGAACCATCACCGGGGTCGGCCGATTCCTGAAAGAGCAGGATCCCTCGATCCGGATCGTTGGCGTCGAGCCGCAACCCGGCCACCGTCTGCCCGGGCTGAAGTCTTTTGCCGAGGCCAAGGAGCCGTCCATCCTCGACTGGGCGGTGATCGACGAGGTGATCCGCGTCGACGACGACGCCGCCTATGCGATGACCACCCGACTTTTCCGGGAGGAGGCGTTGATGGTGGGTCCTTCCACCGGTGCGGTCGTGGAAGCGGCCACCGGCCTCGATGGCCTGGTGGTGGGGGTATCACCGGACTCCGGTTTCAAGTACACGAGCTTCTTCGCTGACATCCTCGGTGACGAAGGTATGCCTCAGCTAGGCGAAGGGCTCCGGGCCCCCGCCAGGTAAGTGTGATACCGATGAGCACCCCCACCGTCACCCTCGACACGAGCGGTCTGCTCTGTCCTCTGCCGGTCTACAAAGCCGCCCTCGCCCTCAAACGGATGGCCGCCGGCGAGGTGTTGGAGCTCATCTCCACCGACCCCGGAGCGCTGGCCGACATCCCGGCCATGGCTCGACAGCGCGGCGATACCCTGCTCTCGAGTGAAGACCGCGGCTCTCACCAGGTGTTTCTGATCGCCAAGGGAAAAGCCTGATCAGCGGAGAGACGAGAGATCTTCCAGCACCCGATCCACTTCCTCGGCAGTGGTGGTGTGCACGAAACCGATTCGCACCAGGCCCCCGTGGTCATTGAGCCCGAGACGTTCCATCGCCTCCAACGCGTAGTAGTCACCCGACCAGACAAACACCCCCCGCCGGCCGAGCTCCTCGGCGACCTCGCCGGGGTGGCGGCCGGCCACGTCGATGGCGAAGGTGGGCGCCCGCCCCTCCATGGTCGGTAACCCGTACAACCGGATGTGGGACATCGTCGCCAAGCCAGCCAGGAACCGGGCGCCGGCCCACTCCTCGTGCCGTCTTATGGAAGCCAGGGCCGCGACGATTCGCTCCCGCCTGGTCTCCCCCGACCCGATCGAAGCGATGTAGTCGACGGCCGCCGTCACCGCCGCCAGCGACTCGAAGCTCTGCGTGCCCGTCTCCCACTTTCCCGCCCCCTCCCCCGGTGCGGGTCTGACCTTGTACGCGCTCAGGCGCTCGAGATGCGAACGCTTCCCGTACAACATCCCGGTGTGGGGTCCGAAGAACTTGTAGGCGGAAGCCACCAGGAAGTCGGCGCCTGAGGCGGCAACGTCGATCAACCCGTGCGGGGCGTAATGGACGGCGTCCACGTACACCATCGCCCCGACGGCGTGGGCGGCCGCCACGACCGCCGGGATGTTCGACATGGTCCCGAAGGCATTCGAGGCGTGGGTGACAGCCACCAATTTGGTGCGGTCGGTGAGAAGAGCTTCGAGGTCGGAGAGCTCGAGCCTGGTGGTGTCGACGTCGAATTCCCAAACGTCGACGGTCGCTCCCCGCTCGGTGGCGGCGAGCCGCCAGGGAGTGATGTTGGCGTCGTGGTCGAGGCTGGTGGTGAGGATGCCATCACCCGGCCGCCATTCCCGGGCCAGCGCCCGGCTCATCGCGAACGTGAGCGAAGTCATGTTCTGTCCGAAGATGATCGACTGGTCGTCGTCCGTTCCGAACAGGTCGGCCCCAGCCGATCGAGTGGCGGCCGTGATGCGGGCGGCATCCCGGCTGGATGCGAATCCCCCCCCCAGGTTGCTGATGCCCCGGCGCAGGGTGGCGTCCATCGCCTCGATGACCGACTCCGGCATTTGGGTACCGCCGGGTCCGTCCATGTAGACGGCCGGGCGGCCATCAATACTGCGCTGAAAGGCTGGATACTGCCGGCGAAGGGCGTAGGGGTCCACCCCCAAGACGGTAGCCCTAGCTGGCCTGGCGAAGCTCCCTCAGCCAGCGGCGGCGCAGTTTGGTGCGTTCGGCGGAGGTGGTACCCCCCCAGACGCCCTCGGTCTGGTTGGTCTCGATGGCATACGACAGGCAGGAGTCGACGACCGGGCAGGTGGCACAGACGGCCTTCGCCGCGGTGGCCATCTGGGCGTCCTCCGGCGTCGGAAAGAAGCTGATCTCGTCACCGGCCGTAAGGCAGGCGGCGGCCTCCCGCCATGATTCAGGCTCACCGATCGAAGTAACTCGCGAATGCTCTGGCATTGCTTTCCCCATCAGAACCTTCCCCATCAGAACCTTCCCCATCAGAACAGGAACTACATCAACGCAATCTAAAGGCGTTTCGTTCCCAATTCTAGAACAAATGTTCGACTCTATTCGGCGAATGGGTAGGGCTCGGGCAGAAAGCCGGGTTCGTATCGATTGAGCTCGTGGCGAGCAAGCGCCCGCCCATGGACCTCGTCGGGTCCATCGGCGATCTGCAGCCAGCGAGCCACCGAGTAGAACCGAGCCAGGGGAAAGTCATCGGTGAAGCCGGCGGCCCCGAAGACCTGTATAGCGCGGTCCGTGACCCATTTGGCCACCGCCGGAGCCACCACCTTGATGGCGCTTATCTCGGCCCGCGCCCCCGGCGTCCCCACATTGTCGATCAGCCAAGCCGTCTTCAAGACCAGCAGGCGAGCCTGCTCGATGCGCATTCGAGCCTCGGCGATCCAGTCCTGGATCACCCCCTGTTCGGCGAGGGGGCGACCGAAGGCGACGCGGCCCTTCGCCCGCGAGCACATCAGGTCGAAGGCCCGCTCCGCCATTCCGATCGACCGCATGCAGTGGTGGACCCGCCCGGGGCCGAGGCGCGCCTGGGCGATGGAGAAACCCGCCCCTTCCTCGCCGAGCAGATTCAACTTCGGCACCCTCACACCGCCGAAGTGAATCTGGGGGTGACCGCCTCGGTCGACGAACCCAAACACGGCCGGATCGCGTTCGATCTTCACCCCGGGTGCGTCGAGCGGAACGAGCACCATCGACTGGCGGTGATGAGGGTCGGCCGATGGGTTGGTGACGCCCATGACGATAGAGACGCGGCACCTCTTGCCGAGGGCGCCGCTCGAGAACCACTTCCGACCGGTGATCACGTAGTCGTCACCGTCGGCAATGATGCGGGTGCGGATGTTGGTGGCGTCGGAGGATGCAACGTCGGGTTCGGTCATCGAGAAACAGGAGCGGATCTCCCCCTCAAGCAAAGGCACCAGCCACCGCCTCTTCTGCTCCGGGGTCCCGTATTGATGGAGGATTTCCATGTTGCCGGTGTCGGGGGCCGAGCAGTTCATCGCCTCGGGCGCCAGGAGCGGGCTACGCCCGCTGATCTCGGCCAGCGGGGCGTAGTCGAGGACCGAGAGTCCCGCTCCGAATTCGACATCCGGCAGGAACAAGTTCCAAAGGCCGCGACGTCGTGCCTCCCTCTTCAACGAGTCGATGACGGGCGGATCGAAGTGGGCGTCGCCAGCCTCGGCCATCTCCCGTTCGTAAACGGGTTCGGCCGGATATACGTAGCCATCCATGAACTCGAACAACCGGACGCGCAGTGCCTCGACCTCGGGTCGGTAGGCGAAATCCATCGACCCAACCCTACTGATAGCTCACGAACACCGGCACCGGTTCGAGGTCGAGCACCTGGGCAGGGGTGGCGGTGGGTGAATCCTCGTCGTAGAAGTTCTTCCATCCCCAATTCCAGCCTTCGTCGAGCACCCCGGCGGTGATCGCCTCGTAGGTTCCGTATTTCGAGCCGATCGGACCCTGGCCATCCATCTGGATCACCACCGCCAGCTCAGATGGGGTCAGGATCTCGGTTCGATGGGTGATCATCATGAGGTTGAACTGGTGAACGATGAGCAGCTTCTGGGGTAGCGAGTTGTCTCGCACCAGCGCCGCCAGCCACTCGACCACGGTGTTCACCTCGGCGGCGTCGACGCTGCCGATCTGGCGAAGATGGACCTGGTCGGGTCGCAAGCGCCATTCCGGGTCCAGGGCAAGGCCGACGTGGGGTTCTTTGAGCAGCTCCTCGTATCGCTGGGCCTGGGTGAGAAAGTCGGTGCGGCCCGGTTGGAGGTCGAGGACGACGTAGAGGCCTTCTTGTCGGGCCAGGTCGATCCAGGGACGGACGTAGTCGATGTCGATCTCATCTGAGTAGTCGGCGTCGGCGCCGGCCTTCGAGGAAGCGACGGTGGCGATGATCTCGAAGGTCGGTACGACCGGAGTTCCGTCGGCTTCGTATTCAGCGCCGATCGGCCGGAGCCGTCCGATGGTGGCCTCCGGCCCCTGCTCGCCGAGCACCCCGAGGCTGGCCGTCCCGGGGGTCCCGTAGAACGACACCAGGCGGCGTCCCGGGAACATCAGCAGTCCCCCCCCCGGCAGTTCTTCGGCCTTGCGTACTACCCCGAGCTGCCAGCCGGCCTCGGATGGCCAATCGCCCACCATCGCCGCCGGACGTTCGTTTCCGAACAAGAGCCGGCGCGCCTCTTCAGATGCCCGCAGGTCGCCCTCTACCGGCACGAGCTCGGCGTTGGTAGCGGCGGCCGCGGCGGCCAACACAGCCGTGAGCTCGGCGTCGCCGCGCGGTACGAGCCAGACCGGCAACAGGTCTCCCGACCCGGTCTTGGGCGGTATCGGCTGCTCCGGAAAGCGCAGGACGACGCCGGTCACCTGGGCATAGGGGGCGAGCTCTCGCACCAGGCGCGCCTGGCCGGCGATGTGGATGCGGATGGGATCGAGCCGTTTCAGCTCAGCCAGGAACTCGGGTGTGGCACTACCCGGATACACGAGGAGAGGTGCCGAGAGGCTGATGGCCAGCGCCGATGCCTGCTGCGTTCTTGCCGAATCGCCGGGTTCGGTCACCACAACGTCGGTGGGGCAACCGAAGATCTGCGCCGACAATTGGAGGCCGACCAGGGTCGGGTCGTCACCGACGACGCTGGGGAGCACGCCGAGGGCGGGGCGGCAGGCGGACACCGGCGGGAGGACGGTGGTCGGAGAATCGGCGGTCGAGGGCGGGTCGGCCGTCTGAGCTACGCAACCGGCCACCACCATGACCGCCAACAGCCGAAGCCGGCTAACCAGGATTCTCCTCCGGGGTGACCTCGGGCACAGGTTCGACGGTGGTCGGAGTGGGGGCGGTCCGACGAGCCGCGATTCGCCTGATCTCGTCGAACAGGGTGAAGCCGGCCAGGATCGCCGCAAAGAAATACTGAAAACGCACCGCCGCGATGACGCCGGCCGCTGAGGTGACCAGAAACACCCAAGAGCCCACTGCGTCTGCCTGGCGAGGGGCCACCACCTCGAGCAGGCTCGCCAGCAGATGGCCACCGTCGAGGGGTCGGATGGGTACGAGGTTGAAGATGCCCCAGAAGATGCTGACGAAGGCAAAGAGGTCCAGGGCTCGGCTGTAGGGCACGGCATCTGACCTGAGCAAGAACAGCACCAGAAAACCGGCCCCGATCTCGACCGCCGGACCGGCCACCGCCACTATCGCCCGCCTGCCCGGAGTCGCCCGGTCGGGTTTCGGTATCCAGGCCGTCAACCCGCCGAGGGCATAAAGGGTGATCGAAACATCGGTACCGACTCGGCGGGCCACGAGGGCGTGCCCGAGCTCGTGAACGAGTACCGAGGCCAACACCACGGCCATCCACACCACGACTTCGCCGGGACTGGCTTGCGGACGCCACCCGAGGACGGCGGCGATCAGGAAGAAGGACAGTTGGATATCGACGGGTATGCCGAAGAGGCGGAAGCGCACCTGCCCACGGTACCCTTCCGGGCCTTATGCACGATGATCTTCGCAACACCGTGGCGCGGTTGTTCCCGGCACTTCGCTCCGACCTGGAGGCCCTGGTTCGCATACCATCGGTGAGCGCCGCCAGCTATGACCCCGGTCCGGTGCGGGGCTCCGCCCAGGCCGTGGCCGACCTCTTCGCCGCCGCCGGTCTGCACGGCATTCGGCTGTTGGAGCTCGAAGGGGCGCACCCGGCGGTGTTCGGAGAACTGCCTGCCCCGCCCGGCGCTCCGACGGTCCTCCTATATGCCCATCACGACGTTCAACCCCCCGGGCCCGCCGAGGAATGGGAGACCGGGCCCTTCGAGCCGTTCGAGAAGAACGGCCGCCTTTATGGGAGGGGAGCGAGCGACGACAAGGCGGGGGTGGCCATGCACCTGGGCGCCATTCGGGCCTTTGACGGGCGGCCACCGGTGGGCATCAAGGTCTTCGTCGAAGGCGAGGAGGAAGTAGGTTCGACCCACCTGCCCGCTTTTCTCGACGCCTATGCCGACCTGCTGGCAGCCGACGTGATCGTGATCGGCGATTCCGGAAATTGGCGGGCGGGCGAACCGGCCTTGACAACTTCTCTTCGTGGCATCGTCGCCTGCAACGTCTCGGTCCGAACGCTACGGCAGGCCTGCCATTCCGGCGAGTTCGGAGGGGTGTTCCCCGACGCCCTGACCGCTCTTTGTCGACTGATGGCCACCCTCCACGACGACCAAGGCGAGGTGGCGATCCCGGGTTTGGTTACGGGAACGGCCCCCCCCCTCGATCTGACCGAGCAAGAGCAGCGCGACAAGATGGGCACGGTGCCGGGCCTGCAGATGATGGGAAGCGGCGGGTTGACCACCCGGTTGTGGCGGAAACCGGCCATCTCGGTTCTCGCCATCGACGCTCCTCCGGTGCGGGAAGCTATCAACCAGCTGGTCCCGGTGGCCAGAGCGAAGGTGTCGATGCGAATCGCTCCCGAACAGAACGGCGAGGCAGCCCTGGCGGCATTGCGGCAGCACTTGCTTGGGCATGCGCCGTTCGGTGCCGAGGTCACCATCGAGGCCGACGGCGTCGGCGAGCCATTCGAGCTATCCACCAGCGGGCCGGCGGCCGCCGCCTGGAAAGAAGGGATGCGCTACGCCTGGAGTCGGGAGCCGGTCGAGATGGGAGCAGGCGGTTCGATCCCCTTCGTAGCGGCTTTCTCTGCCCGCTACCCGGCCGCCGAGATCCTCCTTACCGGGGTGGGCGACCCCACCTCGGCCATTCACGCCCCCAACGAGTCGGTTGATCTAGCCGACCTGGAGAAGGGTGTTCTTGCCGAGGCGGTGGCGTTGCGGCTGGTGGCCCACAGTTCAGCCCACAGTTCATCTGTGGGCGCTGGGTAGTACTGGGTACTACCTGGAACCCTGGGTTCGCGGTTATCGGCGGAGGGCGGGGATGATGTCGGCCCCGTAGGCGGAGAGAGTTGCTTCTTTTTGGTCGTGCATGAGGTAGACGGCGAACTGGTCGACACCGAGATCGGCCAGCTCCCGGATGCGGGCGATGTGGTTGGAGACCGGGCCGAGGATGCAGAACCGCTCCACCACCTCGTCGGGGACGAAATCGGTCGAACGGTTGCCGGCCCGGCCGTGGTGGTCGTAGTCGTAGCCCCGCCGAGCCTTGATGTAGTCGGCCAAGGCCTTGGGGACCCTGGCCTCATCCTCCCCGTAGCGGTTGACGAGATCGACGACATGATTGCCCACCATGCCGCCGAACCACCTCACCTGGTCGCGTTGGTGGTCGAGATCGTCGCCAACGTAGGCGGGGGCGGCCACGCAAATGGTCAGTGAGTCGGGGTCGCGGCCCGCCTGGGCGGCCGCCGCCCGCACCGCCGCCACCGTCCATTCGACGATCTGGGGGTCGGCGAGCTGAAGGATGAATCCGTCGTAGTTCCGACCGGTCGACTCCAAGGCCTTCGGCCCATAGGCGGCCATCCACACCGGCAGGTCCCAGCCGTCCTTGATCCAGGGGAAACGAAGCTGCTTGCCGTTGTATTCGACAGTCTTGCCCGCCACCAGGTCCTTGATGACTCGGGTAGCGGCGGCACTGTTTTCGAGGGTGGTAGGCGTACGGCCGATGTAACGAAGAGCCGAGTCGCCCCGCCCCATTCCGCACACCGTGCGGGGCCCGAACATGTCGTTGAGGGTGGCGAAGAGGGAGGCCAGCACCGTCGGATCCCGCGTTCCCGGATTGGTCACCATCGGTCCGACGATCAGGCGCTCTGTCTGGGCCAGTATCTGGCTGAAGATGACGAAGGGCTCCTGCCAGAGAACATGGGAATCGAAAGTCCAGGCATAAGCGAACCCGAGCTGCTCGGCCTTCTTGGCCAACTCGATCACCCGAGTGGCGGGAGGGTCAGCCTGCAGCACGACGCCAAAGTCCATGACCGGAGAACGATAGGTGACCGCCGGACGTTCAGCGACACCGACCCCGGTCCACCTCTCCGTTGTCAACGACGCTGGACAGAAAGGCTTCGATCTCCTCGACGGCCAACGCCCAGGCTGCGCTCTCCCTGTCGGTCGACTTGGCGAACACCAGACCGACCATGGCACCGTTTTCGTCGATGAGGGGCGCCCCCGAATCGCCTGGTCCCACCAGGGCTTCTAGGTCGAGCACCGAGCGCAACACCTCACCTTGGTCGTAAATATCGCCGCTGCTGGCCATGGTGGTGCGAGCCACCCGATACTCGATACTGCGCAATCCCAAGTCGCCGGTCACCGCCACGATGGTCCCACGGTCGCCGGCCTCGGCCACACCCAGTTCGGGGGCCGCACCGTTGAGCCCTTCGGCTCCCAACAGAGCCAGGTCGCGGTCCGGATCGAAAGCTAGCACCGAAACGGAACGCTTCGTACCATCGAGGGTCACCACGGAAAGGTCGTCTTCGGCCCCGGCGATAGCGTGGGCCACCGTCAACAAGCGGCCATTCTCGATCAGGACTGCGCTGGCGAGTATGGGCCGCAAACAGGCCGTGCCCGCCACCCGCGCCAAGGACGGCGTGATGTCGTCGATTGGACCCCCCACCCCACACGCCACCAGGAGGACTGCCGCCAGGAAGAGCCGTAACGGCTCACCCGACCGCGGCCACGTACTCATCACGAAACCGGGTGAGCAAATCCACCAAAGGGGTGGGCCGGTGGTCGAGCAGCCGAGCGGTGCGGGGAGCCGTTATGGAGGTGTCGAATGGGATCGGGACTCCCGGCATCGGGATGGGCGGACCGCTCCGGAGCAGGCCGTCGTCCAACTCGAACACCCGAGCGGCCAGCCGGGCCAGCTCCATGCGGCCGACGGCATCCCTGCCACAGCAATGGAAGATCCCCGAAAGGCGTCGTTGCCCGATGCTGAGGATCAGCTCGGCGCTCTCGGTGGCCAGCGACGGGGTGGCTCGCATGTTGATGTTGGGGGCCTCCCAGACCGTGAAAGGCTCGCGGCGGGATAGGGCATCGACCACCGAGGCCACGAAGTATCCGAACCCGGGGTCCTGGCGGCGGGGTGCCGCCGGGCGGGCCCGATGCAGACCGTTGACGCCCGAGATCCGGGCGACCGCACCCCCGCGCTCGAGCGCCACCAGTTCGCTGGCCACCTTCAACACCCCGTATAAGTTGACCGGGTTTGGAGGCGTCTCCTCGTCGGCGCCGCCCTGGGTGCCGTCGAAGACCCAATCGGTCGAGACCACCACGAAGGCCGCCCCCACCGCACCAGCCGCCTCGACGGTGACACGAGTTGCCCCAACATACCCATCCCAGGCGGCCCGGCGGTCTTGATACAGGCCGGCCAGATCGTTGATGATTGCGCAATGGATGACCAGATCCGGGGCGAAGACTTTGATGCTTCGACTCACCGCCTCGCCATCGGTCATATCGGCCACCGTGGTCTGATACCCGACCGGGGAGGCGGGACGAAAGTCGTGGACCGTCGTCATGACCGAGTGTCCAGCCTGGACGGCAGCATGGACGATATTGGAACCGACGAAACCGGTTCCCCCGGTCAGCCAAACCCTCAAGGTGTTCTAAGTAGGGCGACCCCGTTCAATGCTCGGCCCGCTCTCCCAGCTCTCCGACCTCTTCGGCGAACTCTTCCGCCATCGCTGCCAGGGCGGCGTCTTTCTTGGCTGCGCTTTCCAGTTCCTTGGTGAGCGCCTCGAGTTCGGCGCCCCCGGCCATCAGCCGGATCAGCTCGTCACGGTTCACCTCACCCTTGCGGTAGTCGCCCATCGACCGGCCCCGGTTGAGGATGAGGAAACGATCCCCGACCGGAAAGGCGTGGTTGGGGTTGTGTGTGATGAAGATCACCCCCAAGCCGCGTTTTCTCGCCTCGATGATGTACTTGAGCACTACCCCCGACTGCTTGACGCCGAGTGCGGAGGTGGGCTCGTCGAGGATCAGCACCTTCGCCCCGAAGTAGACGGCGCGGGCGATGGCCACCGATTGCCGTTCGCCGCCGGACAGCGTGCCGACGGATTGTTCCACGTCCCGGATGTCGATGCCCATCTTCGCCAACTCCTCTTTGGCGACCCGAGAGGCTGTGGCCTTGTCGATCCGCCTGAAGGGACCGATGCTCTTGGTGGGCTCCGACCCGAGGAAGAAGTTGCGCCACACCGACATCAGCGGCACCACGGCCAGGTCCTGATAGACGGTGGCAATGCCAAGGTTGAGCGCATCACGGGGCGAGTCGAACAACACCTCCTCGCCGTCGATCAAGAGCTGGCCCTCACTCGGTTGGTGGGCCCCGGCGATGATCTTGATGAAGGTCGACTTGCCGGCCCCGTTGTCGCCGAGGACGCAAGTGACCTCCCCGGCGTTGACCGAGGTGGTGATATCGCGGAGCGCCAAGATGTTCCCGTAATACTTGGTGACGTTGCGCAGCTCGAGAAGTGGAACGGTCATCGGGTCTCCTCCGCCTTGCTGCGTACGTATCGGTTGGCAAGCACTGCCAGCAACAGGATCACCCCCAGGAAGAGGAACCGCCAGTCGGAGTTCCAACGGGAGAACGGAATGCCTTGGAACGACATGGCCATCAACAAAGCACCGATCGCTCCGCCGGCCGCCGATCCATATCCGCCCGTCAGCAAGTTGCCACCCACCACCGCGGCAATGATGTAGAGGAACTCGTTCCCGTCGCCGACGTTGGCCTGCACCGAGTTGAGCCGGAAGGCGAGCAGCATCCCCACCAGCCAGGCTGCTCCGGAGACGGTCATGAACAAGGTGCGCTTGGTGCGAGCCGCCGGAACTCCCACCGCACGAGCCGCCAGCTTGTTGCCGCCCACCGCAAAGGTCCAGCTGCCGAACTTGGTGTTCGCCAAGATCCAAGAGGCCACGACGGCCGACCCCAGGAAGAAGAGAATGGAAATTCGGTAGGTGATGACCGCCCTGGTGGCGTCCACCTCAGCTTGGGTCATGAAAAGGAGACGCACCGCCACGGCCGCGAACATCGACAGCAGGCCGCCAATCGAGAGCACCCGACCGAGACGGTCGGCGACCGGTTCCGCTTGGTTGCGAGGCAGGTGCTTGAGCCGTAACCACGCCGTCCCTGCGTTCACCAAGGCAACGAGGAGCAAAACGGCGAAGGCCGTCGATCGGAATCGAACGGCTTGCGACTCCCCCTTGACCAGAAAGGCCACCCCAACCAGAACGGCCGAGATGATCATGGACACGACGAAACGAAAGAAGCTTGACCCCCCCCTTCGGGCAGCGCCGAACAACATCACCAGCCCCACCGCCACCAGGCCGACGAAGAGAATCGCCCGGAGACCCTGCACGGTCAGGAGGAATCCGAGGACGTTGGTGGAGGACGCGTCGAGACGGACCGCGGCCAGACAGCCTGCTGCCACCGCGACCAATCCCATCGCCACCCGCCCGAGGTTGAGACCGCCTCGCGCCGAAACGGCGGTGGCGGGTTGGTACCGCCAGGCCCCCAGCCCGGCGATGCCGACGGAAACGCCTGCCCCGACCACGAGACCATAGGTCCAGTTGGCCGCCACGGTGTCGGTGTCCACGAGTTGCCTCAGACCGAACGCTGCTGCAGCGGCGCCGACAACAAGCACGCCCAGGCCAGCTGGTCTGGTCGGTCGGCGAGGGGTGAATGACAATTCGAGAAGGCCGACGAGGGTCAGGACCGAGCCGGTAATCAGCAGGACCGCAAAGGTCAGATCGCGGCTGGCGAAGAGGTGCTCGTTGCGGATCCAGGTCGCCCCGAAGAATGCGTTCCAGAACTCATAGCCGGCTGCAACGTCAAGGCCTTCGACTATGACCTTGTCGGTGAACAGTTTGGCGAAGCCGAGCTTGGCGCCGATAAGTGTGAAGAAGCTCCCCAAGGTCACGATGAACGAAGGCAACCCGGTCCGCTCCACGACGGTGGCGTTGAAGTAGCCGATTCCCAAAGCGAACAACAGCGACAGTGGCACCGCGATGTGAAGCGACAGTCCGGCACCCCCGAACTCCCCCTGTGGCTTCGAAAGCAACACCACCAGCATGGCGGTGGCGCCGGTCATGGCGCCGGCGGAAAGGTCGAACTCGCCACCGATCATGAGCAGCGAAACCACCACTGCCATGATCCCCAGTCCGGCCGAGACGTCGAGATAGTTGGCCGTACCGGCCGCGATCCCGAAGACGTCGCTGACCGCCCAGAAGAACAAGAAGAGCCCGACCGCCCCCACCAGCGTCCCGATGTCGGGCCGGGTGAGCAGGCGCTGGATGGGTCCGCGATAGACCAACCGTTCGTCGACCGAGGGATCGCTGTCAGACTGGTCCTTGGTTGCGACGGCCGTCATACCTCGCCTTCCCGAGCAAGGGGGGGCCGACGGGTCGGCCCCCCCTTCTAAGCGTCGTTAGCTGGAACCCGCCTAGCGGGTGCCCGCCTCGACCAGGGTCTTGACCTGGCCGACGTTGTTGGTGTCGACGAATCCCGGACCGGTCAGGACCGGCAGGCCACCGCCGACAGTGTTGAGGTTGGTGTTGAACAGCCACAGCAGCACGATGGGCAAATAGCCCTGCACGTATTGCTGCTGATCCACCGTAAAGGCGATTTCGCCGGCTTCGATGGCGCCGATGATGTCGGTGGAGATGTCGAACCCGCCGATGATGATCTCGCGACCGGCAGCCTGTCCGGCGGCGATGGCTCGCACCGCCACGTTGGGACCGGTGCCGAGCACGGCATCGATATCGGTGTCGGCTTGAAGGAGAGCGGCGATCGTCGCCTCCTGCTCATCGGGATTGACGTCGAGGCCGATGAACTCGGAAACCACCTCGCCACCAAACGTATTGGCAAGACCCGTGCACCTCTCCTCGAGGCCGATATTCGACTGTTCCTGGCGAGCACACAGCACCTTGGTGGCGCCGAGCGCACTGAACCGCTCGCCGGCTCCTTCGCCGGCCACGATCTCGGTTTGCCCGACATGCGTCAGCGCGCCGAGACCCTTGTATTGGTTAACACCGGAGTTGAGGGTGACGACCGGGATACCGGCATCAGTTGCCTTCTGTACCGCAGGGGCCACGGCTTCGGGGCTGGCCAGCGAAACGCCCAGGCCGTTGGAGCCGGCGGCGATCGCAGCCTCGATGTCTTGCACCTGCTTCTCAGGGTCGTTGACCGACGGATTCCACACCATGGTCACGCCCAGGGCAGCGGCGGCATCCTCGGAACCCTTCTTAACCACCGACCAGAACACGCCGTCGTCGGAGTGGGTCACCATGTGGAAGGTGAGGTCGGACCCTTGGACGAGGGTCACGGTTGTGCTCGCCCCGGCCGCGGTAGTGGTGGCACCGGCAGCCGTTGTGGTCGTGTCGTCGGAGGTGCAAGCCGATGCGATCAGCAGCAGCGCCAGCACCATCCCCATTAAACGGTATCGCTTCATTGGTTCTCCTCTTCGAGGCGTCCCACGACGCCGATCCCACCGGTGTTCCGAAGCGACCCCTGTTTGGAACGCTCCAACCGGTCGAAGCACCATAGCGGTGGGGCGCTGATCGAGTCAACTGGTTTGCATCACCATGAGGTTGGCAATCGACCGGAAAATCCTTTACGGTTCCCGATTTGGAACGTTCCACATGTAGCCACTACTGCAGGCCACTACGGAGGACCTAAGCCCCCATGCAGCTCGGAATTGTCGGCGCCGGACGGATCGGCACCAACCACGCCAAGATCCTCGACGAGCTGGCGGAGGTGGAGAGTCTGGTCATCACCGATGTGGAGGCCGGTCGTGCCGAGCAACTGGCCACGAGCCTTCGTCGGGCATCGGCCGGGTCCCTCGAAGACGTCTTCGCTCGTTGTGACGCTCTCGTCATCGCCAGCTCGACCAACACCCACGCCGACCTGCTGGTCCGGGCCGCCGAGCGCATGCTCCCCACCTTCTGCGAAAAACCGATCGCCCTTGATCTAGCCAGCACTCGCCGCGCCGTGGCGGCCGTCGAAGCCGCCGGTATCTCCGTGCAGATGGGATTCCAGCGCCGCTACGACCCGGGGATCAGGGAGATCCGCCGGCAGGTAGAGACCGGTGCCGTGGGGACCCTCTTCCTCGTCCGGTCCCAGACTCACGATCCTGCCCCCCCCCACATCGACTACATCCCGACTTCGGGCGGGATCTTCAAGGATTGCCTGATCCACGACATCGACGCCGTCCGCTACGTCACCGGTGAGAGGGTCGTGGCGGTGACCGCCTTCGGGTCGGGGGTGGGGCATCCCGATATTGCTGCTCACGGTGATTACGGCACCGCCACTGCTGTCTTGGAGATGGGGAGCGGGGCATTGGGGCAGATCTCGGGCATGCGTCTCGATCCTGGTGGATACGACGTCCGCCTCGAGGTGTTTGGGTCGAAGCAGGCCCTCGCCGCCGGTTGGAGCGATCGCACTCCCATCACCTCCACCGAACCGGGAGTGGCGCCGCCGTCGAATCCCATAGCCACCTTTTGGGATCGGTTCGACGCCGCCTATCGGGCCGAGCTGGAGGCCTTCCTTCGAGTGGCTGCCGGCCAGGAGGCTCCCGTGTCTGAGCCCCGCGACGCGTTGGAGAACCTGCGAGTCGCCCTGGCCTGCGACCGCTCGGTCGTCGAGCGTAGAACGGTCGTCATCGAGGAGATATGAAATCCGACTTGCTGAACCGCATCGCCGGAGCGCCGATCACCTGGGGGGTGGACGGTTCTCCCGGCTGGGGTTATCTGATGAATCGCGACCGAGTGATGCGGGAAATGGTGGAGACCGGGCTCTCCGCCACCGAACTCGGTCCGGACGGCTACCTGCCCACCCAGCCCGACAACCTGCGTAGCTACGTGGCCGGCTACGGGCTCGAGATCGTCGGTGGGTTCGTCCCGGCCTTGCTGCACCGGCCCGACCGGCTGCCCGACGCTCTCGACTACGTGAAGAGGGCGTCCCGTCAGCTGGCGGCGGAGGGAGCCAAGACGTTGGTACTGGCGCCCGCCACCGAGGGATCCGGTTACGACCGCTCGGTGGCCCTTGACGACGAAGAGTGGAGGCGCCTCTTTGATGGCATGGCCGCGGTCGAAGAGATCGTCGCCGACCAAGGGTTGACCGCCGCCGTTCACCCTCATTGGGGGATGGTGATCGAACGGCCCGATGACGTGCAGCGGCTTCTCGAATCATGTGAGGTCGGGCTCTGTCTGGACACGGGTCATGTCTTCCTGGGGGGGGGCGATGCTGCCGAGCTGGCCAAGTCGGCTTCTGCCCGCGTGAAGCACGTACACCTGAAGGACGTCGACGGGGCTGCCGGCGACCGGGTCCGATCCGGCGAGGTGCCTTTCCGCCAGGCGGTCATCGACGGCATGTTCGTTCCGCTCGGACAGGGGGCGGTCGACATCGCCGGCGTGATCCGCAACCTGGAGGGAGCCGGTTACCGGGGTTGGTACGTGCTGGAGCAGGATGTCTCCCTATCCGGTGAACCCCCCCCCGGCGAGGGCCCCCAGGCTGACGCCGAGACGAGCGTCGGGTTCCTCCGCCGGTTGGCCGCCGAGCTCTGAGCGGTGGCGCACCCGATCTGGTTCGAACGCCCGGTGCATCCCGACCTTTCCGGTTTGGTTGGCCCCGAGGTCGAAATGCTCGGACCCGGCAGCGCCGCCGATCCCTTCGCCGGCATCGAGGGCGCCCGAGGAGTTATGGCCTCGACCCTCACCTACGGCCCCGAGGTGATGGACCGAGCCGGCCTGTTGCTGGTGATCGCCCGCACCGGCATCGGCTACGACCAGGTCGACCTGGAGGCCGCTACCCAAAGAGGGATTGCCGTCTGCAACACCCCCGACGCCCCCACCGTCTCCACCGCCGAACACACCATCGCCCTGCTTCTGGCCGTCACCAAGAACGTCGTGGGCGCCGCGGCGGCACTGGCCGGCGCCGCCGGCGGCTACTACACGACGCATCGAGCCCTCGAACTAGAAGGCAAGACCCTCGGGTTGGTGGGTTTCGGCCGCATCGCCCGTCGGGTGGCACAGGCCGCCGCTGGTTTGGGGATGAAGGTGACTGCCTACGACCCGTTGGTGCCCGCCGCCGAGTTCTTCGTCGACCGGGCCTCCGATCTCGACGAGCTGGCCCGGCAGGCCGACGTGATCTCAATACATGTGCCGCTCACCCCCGACACCCGCCACCTGTTCGACCGGCGCCGGCTCCGATCAATGCGCCCAGGCAGCGTCCTCGTCAACACTTCGCGAGGCGCGGTGGTGGACCATGGCGCCCTCCTCGAGGTCCTCCAATCCGGTCATCTGTGGGGAGCGGCGCTCGACGTCACCGATCCCGAACCGCTGCCCGCCGACCATCCCCTGCTCCACCGGTCCGACGTGGTGATCACTCCGCACGTAGCCTCCGGTACCGCCGAAGGAAGGCAACGGATCTTCACGACTGCCCTCGCCCAAGTGCTCGCCGTCTTGAACGGTGGGCGCCCGGACCACCTGGTCAACGCCGAGGTATGGGCCGAACGCCGCGGGAAGGCTGACCACCGATGACCACCGAGCTTCGCATCGGTTTGATCGGCTTCGGTTGGATGGGACAGGCCCACTCCCGCTCTTACCGCAACATCCCCGTCTACTTCCCGGAGGCCGGTATCCGGCCGCGCTTGGTGGCCGTCGCCGACACGGTCGCGGCTCGTCTGGAGCTGGCCCGAAACAACTTCGGTTACGAATACGCCACCGACGACTGGCGGGCAGTCATCGAACGCTCCGACATCGACGTCGTCGACGTCACCGCCCCCAACGCCCTCCACCAGGAGCTGGCGACGGCGGCAGCAGCGGCCGGCAAGCACGTCTTCTGTGAGAAACCGGTGGGAATCACCCCGGCGTCGACGGCCGCCATCGAATCCGCCGCGCGGAAGGCCGGAGTCATCACCGGCTGCGGATACAACTATCGGTGGGCGCCCCTGGTCCAGTACACCAAAGGGCTGATCGAAGGAGACCGGTTCGGCACGCTCACCCATTACCGGGGCCGATTCTTCAGTATGTATGGACGTGACCGCCTGGGGCTGCTGTCCTGGCGGTTTCTCCAGGACCAAAGTGGCTACGGGGCGCTCACCGACCTCATGTGTCACGTCGTTGACATGGCCCTTCACTTGGCCGGACCGATTCGCCGCCTGGTCTCGGTGAAGGAGACCTTCGTCAAGGAGCGACCGCTCCCCACTCCGGGCCAGGGAACCCACTACGACCGCGGCAAACCTGGCGACCCGACCGGGACCGTCACCAACGAGGACTACGTGGGGGCGCTGGTGGAGTTCGAGAACGGGGCGCGGGGCACCCTCGAGACCGATCGCTCGATCTTCGGACCGCAGAGCTCGATGGCGTTCGAGCTGAATGGGTCGAAGGGCGCCGCCACCTGGGACCTGGAGAAGCTCAACCAGCTCCGGCTTTACCTTGCCGGTGAGCAGCCCAACGACGGTTTCGTCGAGGTGTTGGCCGGGGACGCCTTCCCCCACCAGGGCAACATCGTCCCGGGGGGGGGGAACACGATCGGCTACGAGGACCTCAAGGTCATCGAGGCCCTCGAGTTTCTGAAGGCGGTTCGCGACGGGCGTCCGTTCCACCCCGGCTTCGATGACGCCCTCGCGGTGGCATCGGTGCTCGATGCCATGGTTCGCTCCTGGGCGGAGGACGGTTGGGTCGAGGTAGCCGACCTGAGGACCGATCTATGAATTCGATAAGGAGGGGCAATTGCTGATCAACACCACCAAGGCCAAGCTGGCCGCCGGAGGGGTCGTACACGGGTGCTTCGTGCGCTATCACGATCCGAGCTTCACCGAGTACGTGGCCTTGCAAGGTTGGGACTTCGTGATCTTCGACGGCGAGCACGGCACCCTCGAACCCCACCACGTGGAGGAGCTCACCAGGGCGGCCGAGGTTCGAGGCGTCACCCCGATTGTGCGAGTGCCCGCCAATCAGCCCCACCTGATCCTGCGCTACCTGGACACCGGGGCGCACGGGTTGCACGTGCCGTGGGTCAACACCGCCGACGAGGTGAGGGCAGCGGTGCGTTCGGTGAAGTACCACCCGGCCGGCAACCGGGGGCTGGCGGGCAATCGGGCCGGCGACTGGGGAATGACGGAGCCACTCGCCGACTACACCGCCCGCGCCAACCGGGAGACGTTGGTGATCATCCACATCGAGACCGCTGAGGCCGCCGACGCCGTTGAGGAGTTCCTGGGGATCGACGGAGTCGACGTGCTCTATCTTGGACCGACCGACCTCTCCCAATCGCTCGGGGTGCCGGGTCAACCGGGTCACAAGAAGGTCGTGGAGGTGTTGGAGCGGGTCGCCCGGATCGTCGCGCCGTCCGAGAAGACCCTCGGTATCTACGTGAACGACCTCGAGTCGGCCCGGGAGTGGGTCGACAGCGGCGCCCGCTACATCGCCACCGGCACCGACGGCTTCCTCCGCAAGGGAATGCGAGGCTACCTCGACGGCGTCCACTCGTGACAACGCCGGGTCGCTTCGCCGGAAAGATCGCCCTCGTCACCGGCAGCACCCAGGGGATCGGCGCGGCGGCTGCCCGCCGATTCGCCGCCGAAGGTGCGGCAGGAATGGTGGTGACCGGTCGAAACCCCGAGCGCGGTGCGGTGGTGGTCCAAGCACTCACCGCCCTCGGCACCGAGGCGATCTTCGTGCCAGCCGATCTCGCCGACCCGGCCCAGTGCCGGGCCCTGATCGTGGCGGCTGATAGCCATTTCTCCCGGCTGGACGTATTGGTCAATGCCGCCGCCCTCACCGACCGGGGGAACATCGTCGACACCACCGTCGAGCTATGGGACCGGTTGATAGCGGTCAACCTGAGGGCGCCGTTTCTGCTCATGCAGGGTGCGATAGCCATCATGCGCCGAGAACACATCCCAGGCACCATCGTCAGCGTCGGCTCGGTCTCCGCCTACGGGAGCGTCCCCATGCTCCTCCCTTATGCGGTTTCCAAGGGGGCATTGATGACCCTGACCCGCAACGTTGCTTATTCGGTGATGTGGGATCGCATCCGGGTCAACCTTCTCAACCCTGGTTGGATGGACACACCCGGCGAACACGACATACAACG
>CAYUKI010000005.1:0-21509 GCA_964445235.1 uncultured Acidimicrobiia bacterium
TCAATCTGTCCGCCGCGCTGACCTTTCAGGGTGAACGGGTGCTTTTGGTGGATCTCGACCCCCAGGGAAACGCCACCTCCGGAGTGGGCTTGGATCGATCTACGCTCCGGTTCTCGATCTATGACGTTCTATTACGAGGCGTGGCGATCGAAGACGTTATTGAACCCACCAGCGTCCGCGACCTCTTCATCGTGCCGGCCACGATCGATCTGGCCGGTGCCGAGCTCGAGCTGGTCCCAGCCTTCGGCCGGGAAATGAGGCTGCGCAACGCCCTTCGCCCCCTGGACGGAGAATTCGACTTCGTCGTGATCGACTGCCCCCCGTCGTTGGGCCTGTTGACCGTGAACGCATTGGCCGCTGCACAGGAGGTGCTGATCCCCATCCAGTGCGAGTACTACGCCCTCGAGGGACTTAGCCAGCTACTGAAGAACATCGAGCTGATCCGTAGCAACATCAATCCGACGTTGGAGATCGAAGGGGTGCTCCTGACCATGTACGACGCCCGCACCCGCCTCGCCAAAGATGTCATCGACCAGGTCAAGCAGCACTTCCCGGACCGTACTTATCGAACCATCATTCCCCGATCCGTCAAGCTGTCCGAGGCTCCCTCTTATGGAGAGCCGATCGAAGCCTTTGATCCAATGAACAGGGGCGCTATCGCCTATCGCGAGCTGGCGCGGGAATTCCGCCGACGTCACGGCAGAGAGTGAGGAAGGGATGACTTCACGCCGTTCGGGCTTGGGCCGGGGACTCGAGGCGCTGTTGGCTCCCGCCGCCGGTGGCACCGGGTCCTTCCGGTCGGTACCGGTCGAACGTATCAGGGCCAACCCCAACCAGCCGCGTAATTCCTTCGAGGAGGAAGGGTTGGCTTCGCTGGCCGCCTCCATCGCCGAGGTGGGGATCCTCCAACCGCTGGTGGTGAAGGAATCGGATGGCGACTACGTCCTGGTGGCGGGGGAGCGACGCTTGCGGGCCGCCCGCCGTGCCGGCCTCGTCGAAGTCCCGGTGGTCGTGCGGACCGGCGATGATCGGGCCTCGCTGACCGAGGCGCTGGTCGAGAACCTCCAGCGTCAAGATCTCGGACCTCTGGAGGAGGCGGGCGCGTATCGGCAGCTTCTGGAAGATTTTGGTATGAAGCATGAAGAGATCGGCGCCCGGGTCGGGAAGAGCCGGGCGGCGGTCACCAACACTCTGCGGCTGCTCACATTGCCGGCCTCGATCCAAGGGATGATCGAACGGGGCGCGCTGGCAGCCGGGCACGCTCGGGCCCTGGCCGGCTTGGAGGATCGCAAGTTCGCGGAATACGTTGCTAAACGGGCGGCTTCCGAGGGATGGAGCGTTCGTCAGGTGGAGGAAGCCGTGCGGTTGCGTCGAGGCGACCAGCCGGAGCAGTCGGGGGCGGCCGCGACCGCGCGGAAGGCCTCCAGCCTGCCTGAGATCGTCGAGCTCGAGAAACGATTGAGCGAGCGTCTGGAGCTACCCGTGGCGGTCAAGTACCGTGGCAACAAGGGCAGTGTTCGCATCGACTTCTCGTCGCTCGATGATCTGGAACGGATCTACCGGCGGTTCTTTGCCTAGTGCAGAGCACCTAGACGCTGGCGGCTCGGAGGAAAAAGTCCTCGATCCCCTCTACCACTTTTCGCCCTATCGACTGGTCCAGGTCGGGGCGGGCGACGATTACCGCCGGACATCTGGTCTCTTTGAGGATGGCGGTTGCTCGTCCCTCGACCCGCCCATCCAAGACCTGAGCGATCCCGGCGGCCAGCAAACCCCCCCCCTCACTGCGGCTGCGCTCGGAGGCGAAGAAGTAGAGGGCCTCGTCGCCAGGTTCGGCGAGTTGAAAAGACACGACCAGATCCGCCCCCATTCGGTTGGCGCGCCCAGCTCGCACCCTCTCGGGAAGAGAGGTATCGGCGCTCCTCGATAACAAGGGGAGGCCACCGCGCTCCTGCAAGGCGAGGGCGGCGGCCGAGGCTGCCTGCCAAGCGGCGTGCGCCTCCTGATGGGAGCGGCAGGCCGGGTCGAAGAACACCCGAGTGCCGACGATGCCGCCCGACAGCCGGCGCAGCCACTCGCGTTCCCGGACCAATTCACGTCCAGCCTGCTGCCGGCCGCGGGCCACGAGGCGCAGCTCGGTCAGAACCTCGGGTCCGGACATCCCATCCTCGGCGAGGGTCCGGTTGCGCTGGAACTCGAGGACCGCGGCCTGAGTCTTGGACCCGAAGATGCCGTCCACCTTGCCGGCGTCGAAGCCGAGACTGTTGAGACGGCTTTGGAGCTCCGAGACGTCGTCACCCCGCAGCATCGGAGAGCGAAGGTAGAGCAAGCGGTCTCCCAGCCGGTAGCCGGCTTCGTAGAGCGCTCGCCAGGTCTCTGGTCCCACCACGCCGTCGGGGGCGAGACCTCGCGCGGTCTGAAAGGCTGTGGCGGCTGCCTTGGTCGCCTCCCCGAACTCCCCGACCGGATCCGGCCGGCAGGAATGTCCCAGCGCGGAAAGCCGGTCCTGGATATCCCGGATCGGCTCCCCCGAAACGTTCAATCGATAGAGGCGCACTCCTCCATCGTGGCAGGTTCTTGGCCTAGGCCAGGTACTCGGCCAGGTCCTTTTCCAGGGCGTGCTTGGGCCGAGCTCCGACGATCCGCCTCTTCTCGACGCCATCCTTGAAGAGGATGAGGGTGGGGATGCTCATCACGCCGTAGTTGGCGGCCGTCTGCGGTTGCTCGTCGATATTGAGCTTGCCGATGGTCAACTTGTCGCCGTACTGCGTCGCCATTTCGTCGAGAATCGGGGCGATAAGACGGCACGGCCCACACCATTCGGCCCAGAAGTCGACAAGCACGGGCTTCTCACCGGCGATGTGCGAGTCGAAGGTGGTATCGGTGAGAGTGGTGGTATTGGCGCCCATGCGTTCTGATCTCCTCTTGGTTTGTTGCCATGGTTGAAACCAATGCTGCGGGGCCGGAATTCCCGGCGGGCTGGATGGATGTGCGAGCGGGGACGGGGATCACTCGCCGGACAGGAAATGCCCGGCATCGAGGGCCGCCTGGGAACCGGTGCCGGCAGCGGTCACCGCCTGTCGGTAGCGGCGATCGGCGACGTCTCCGGCTGCGAACACACCGGTGACGCTGGTCATTGTGGTGCCGTCTCCAGCCAGACGAACGTAGCCCATGTCGTCGAGATCGAGCTGATCGACGAACAACGACGTATTGGGCTGGTGACCGATGGCGATGAACAAACCGGTGGTTGGGTAATGGCGAGTCGCACCGCTGATGGTATCTCTCAAGGTGACGCCGGTCACCTCGTGATCGCCGTGGACCTCGGTCACCTCGTTGTTCCAGACCACGGTGATCTTGGGATGGTCGAGGGCTCGTCTGGTCATGATGGCTGAGGCGCGAAAATGGTCACGGCGGTGAACGATGGTCACCTTGGAGGCGAACCTGGTGAGGAAGGTCGCCTCTTCCATGGCCGAGTCCCCCCCCCCAACTACCACCAGCTCCCGGTCGCGAAAGAAGAACCCGTCACAGGTGGCACAGGCGGAGACCCCTCTTCCCGTCAAGCGCTCTTCTCCCGGTACCCCTAACCATTTGGCCTCGGCGCCCGTGGCAATGATGACGGCCTGGGCTCGGTGCTCGTCGGCGCCCACCCACACACGGAAGGGACGGGCGGAGAAATCCACCTTGGTGACATCGACCGTGTGTAGGCGAGCTCCGAAACGTTCGGCCTGCTTTCTCAACCGGTCGATAAGCTCCGGCCCGAGAATTCCGTCCGGGAAGCCCGGGTAGTTCTCGACGTCGGTGGTGATCATCAGTTGGCCCCCCGCCTGGCTGCCCTCGAAGAGGATGGGGCGCAATTCGGCCCGAGCGGCATAGAGGGCGGCGGTCAGACCGGCGGGCCCGCTGCCGATGATGGCGAGTTGTTCGAGTTGTTCGAGATCGTTCACGGTCGCTGTTGTCCCCGTCGGCGCCTCCAGAGCAACGCTCCCCCGATCAGGAAAAGTCCGCCGATGGTGGCGAAAGCGCCCGACGCTCCCAGTGGTATCTCCAAGGCGCCATATATGGTGGCGAAAAGGAACACCACGGCCAGAAGGCCGAGGGTGGCGGCCATCAAACCTAGGGCGGTCAGCCGGATGGCCTTGGCGGCCCGATCGACCGTGAGCGAACGGACCTTGGTCGCCACCGATTCGAGAAGGCTGGCAAACCGGGCTGGGAAATCCTCCACGGCGCCGAGGTTAGCCATTACCGACTGGCGGGTTCAGGGCAGCAGGCTCTCACAGGTTTGCGAATCAAAGGCGTCGGCGCGCAACTCGCTCTCCACCTCGTAGACATACAACTCGGCCGGTTGGCCATCCACCGTCGCCGTCGCTCGCTCCTGCACCTCACCGGGGAGCGCCTGCTCACAGCGGAACACCGATTGGTTAGCTGCGCCAGCGGCGATCGTGTCGTCTTCACCCGCCTTGGCCCGCTCGGTCATGTCCTCCAGGTGACCGGGAAGCTGGGCGCGGGTCAGTGAACCGGCGTCGGGGGCCAGCCTCGCCTCGCCCGCCATCTCGAGGGCGGCGGTGGTTTGCTCTGCGAAGGTCGGGGCCGCCGCGCTGGTAGTGGTGGCTGCCGCCGACGAGAAGCCATCTCTGGCCGGCTGACGGCCGAGGGAGAGAATGATTCCTCCCCCTGCCGCCACTACGAACAACCCGGCGGCCACGGCCGAAAGGCGCATCCATATGCGCTCAGAGCGAAGGGCCCCGGAACGCCGCCCAGACTCAGGGCGAAGGGCCCCGGGCACCCGCCCGGCTGCCTTCGCCGGGAGCGAGGCCACCGATGCTTCCGAGCCGGTTTGGGCCGCCACATCGGCATGCAACCGGCTTCGCTCGGTCTCGGTGAGCGACACCGAGGGGGCGGCTCCGAGCCAGCCCTTAACGGTCTGCTGGGTGCGGAACTCGGTGGCGCACACTGGACAGGCCTCAACCAACCGCGCCGCCTCCACCTGCGCGGCAGGGTCATCCAGGGTGCCGTCAGCGTGGGCGGCGATCAGGTCGAGGTCGTGATCATGCATCTCTTCGTTCCCTTGGATGTCCGGAAGGGTCGCCGCGGTTCCCGAGCCGTTCCGCCAGGAGGCGTCGGCCCCGAAAGACGCGCGATTTCACCGTCCCCACGGGCACCCCGAGCACCTCCGAGACATCCGCCAGCGCCATGCCCTCGACGTCGGCGAGCACTACCGCGGCTGCGTACTCCGTGGGGATGGCGGCAAGGGCGCTCTGTAGGTCGGGCCGGAGCTCGACGGCGTGAAACTGATCAGCGGTGCTTGGGTCGACTGGATCGAACGTTTCGGGGAGAGAATCGGCAGCCCGCCGTTTCGACTTCCGGATCAGGTCGTAGCAGGTGTTCACGGCGATGCGGTACAGCCAGGTGCTAACTGCTGCTCCGCCGTGGTACTGGTGGGCCTTGCGATAGAGATTGACGAAGGTGTCCTGGGTGGCATCGAGGGCGTCCTGGCGGTTCCCGGTGATGCGCAGACAGACCGCAAAGACTCGATCTTCGTGGATCCTCATCAGCTCGTCGAAGGCCCGCCTGTCGCCGCCCACAAAGCGGGCAAGCAGCTCCTGATCGGGGCCGCTCATGGCCGAAAGCGTAGTTCGGCGATTGTCGCCGAATAGTCGTCTTCACCAGCGAAGGGCAAGTCGGTCAGCCAGATCACCCAGAATCCGTTCCGGCGGGGGGGGAGCTGATGGTCGATCTCCCCCCCCTGGGCAACGCCGCCGGCCACTGTTTCCCAGTCGGGCGCTGCCACCGGCCGGGTCGCCGTCCAACCCACCTGGTAGGCGGTGCCTTCGCTGACACCGACCATCTCGAGGGAGATAGGGGAGCCTCGTAACTCGAACACCAAGCCGACTCCGGCCTTGAGTTGGGGAAGCGGGTCCAGGTAGCGCTCCGTACGCCAGCTCGAAGCCAGATCGCCGTCAAACACCGCGCCTACCCGGCTCTCGTTTTCGGTCCCGTTGTCCCCGAAAGGGTCGAAGGTGGAGGCGGCCACGATCTCAACCATCGGTTCGGAAGGCGCCAGGGTGGTGGTCGGGGTCGTCGAGATGGCCGATCCCCTCGATTGCCCAACCCCGCCGAGCAGTAGACCCAAGCCGATGACGAGTCCTGCCGCCACCACCAGCACCATGGCGATCGCCATCACCCGACCCGACCATTCCTCGGGCTCCTCGGCGGTGGCCGGTATGGGGATCGCCCACAAGGTTTCGGCGAGCGACCGAGCCGTAGCCTCGCCGCGCCGGCCGCGCGCCAGCGCCTGATCGACCTCGGGGGGCAGTCCGTCGACCACTTCGGAGGGATCGGCGGAACCGGGGGGCAACCCGGTGAGCGCCTGCTCTAACAACCCGGCCAGGTCGGCGACGTCGGCGGACGGGTCCTCGGTCCGGCGGATCCGGCCGAAGGCTCCCAACTTGGCGGTGCGCCGGGCGGAGAACGAGACGGCGCCTGCATCAATTGCTCCGTGGACGTACCCGGCTTCGTGGAGGACGGCCAGAGCATCGGCCAGCCCACCAGCGTTGGCGAGGAACTCACCGGGAGTGAGGGACTCGCCGGACCGCAACCGGTCGGCGAGGGTCATTCCACCGTTCCATTCGCATACCGCATAACAGGTGGGTTCGGCCTCGGCGGCGTACACGGCAGCTAGGTGAGGATGGGGGATCTCCGCCGCCTGCCTGGTTCCGGTCAAGAAGGTCTGGCGGCGTTCGGTGTCGGCCTCCGCCCCCAGCATTCGCACCAACACCGGCCTGTCCAGCACTGTGTCGTAGCCGAGCCATTCCTCGCTGTCTCCATCCCGACCGAGTCGGACTTCGAGGCGATACCTGTCGGGTAGCACGGCCGATCAATCGAGCAGGTAGGCGACGCCGAGGACTCCCGGGCCGCTGTGTGTACCCACCACCGGACCCAAGGAAGCGGCCAGAGCCGGCCGGCCGGCGGCTTGGGATACGGAGTCGACGAAGGAGTCGACCTCCCCGGCGCCACCGTGAATGACCGAAAGTGATCGGATCCGAGGGGCGAGTTGGCGAACCCGATCGAGTAGGGCCTCTATTGCCTTGGAGCGGGTCCGGACTCGGCCGGCCGCCGCCACCACCCCATCCTTGAACGTGATCAGCGGTTTGACGTTGAGGAGGCTGCCGATGAAGGCCTGCGCACCCCCGATTCGCCCACCGCGACGCAGGTACTCGACGGTGTCGAGAGCAGCCAGCAGGTTGGCCTTGTTTGGGTTCGCCTGCGCGGCTTGGGCCACTTCGGCAAGGCTCGCCCCGGCGGCGGCATGGGTTGCGGCGTCCAGCACCTGGAGGCCGAGCGCCATGCTCACGGCTCGGGAATCGATAACTTTCACCGGGAAGCCCTCCACCCGCTCCGCGGCCAGCACGGCAGCCTGGTAGGTGCCGGAAAGCTCGGTCGAGAGGCAGATGGCGATCGCTCCGGTCGCACCGCCAGACCGGAGGTTGGCGTAAGCCTCCATGAAACCGCCGACGGAGGGGGCGGCGGTCTCGGGCAGCTGCGTCGCGGTCCGCAGCCGGCTCCAGAATTGGGGGGGGGAGATGTCGACCCCATCGACGAACTCCTCGCTTCCGAAGCGTACGGTTAGGGGCACGACCACGATCCGCGCCGAGGAGACGAGGACGGTGGGCAGATCACAGGAGGAATCCGTCACCACGCCGATCATCGATCTGCTTCCCTTGTTGCTGGCCCGGGCGGAATGATCCCGGCCGTCCGTCCGAAGACCTCCAAGCGGTGAGCACCCACTCGAAATCCCTCCTTCTGGTAGAGGTGGGCGGCCTCTTGGTTGTCGGGTTGGGTGTTGAGCAGCATGGTACGGCCACCACGGCCGGCCGCCCATTGCAGAGCGGCACGGACCAAGGCGGTGCCGGCCCCCGCCCGTTGGCGAAACGGGTTGACTGCCAGACGTTGGAGGTAGGCAACGCCTGCACTGCTGCCGACGATGGCGAACCCGTCGGGGTCGCCGACCGGGCCCGTCACCAAGAAGCCGGCTTGGGGAGTGGCCGACATGGCCTCGCTCAGGCCGTGCCGGCCGAGCCGCCAGAGCGGGGGGAAGGCGGCGTTGTCGATACTGAGGACCTGGTCCCAATCGGAGGGCTCACCAGGCCGGATGGGCCGTTCCGCTTTGGGGGGGGAAACTTCCACCGATCGCTCGTAGATCATCAATTCGAGCCTCGGTCGGAACCCGGCTCTCTGCCATACGCCCGAATGAGACGTCAGCAGAGGTGCGGACAGAACCTCGACCGCGCCTTGGCTCAGCAGCCACCCGGCGCACTCCCCGAGAAAAGCGGCAGTACCCCGCTCCATGCGCAAACTGGCTGCCGGAACGTCGTCGTTCCAAGGGCGGCCGTGGGCCTTCGCCCAAGCGTGACGAAGGACGACCGGCCCCGGCCAGCTACCTCGTACGGAGAGGCGAGAGGACATCTGCGAAAGTATGGGGGTGGACATTCTCTACGTCACGCATGCGAGCTTCCTCCATCATGACACGGGAAACGGCCACCCGGAGAGGCCGGCCAGACTGAGGGCTGTGGACGAGGGGGTGACTGCCGCCGGCATGGTGGTCGAACGGCTGGAGGCTCCCCTGATCGAACCGACAGCACTTTCGCCGGTGCATGACCAAGGCTACGTCGAGGCCGTTCGGCGCTTTTGCGCGTCCGGGGGGGGACATCTGGATCCTGACACCGTGGCCTCACCGGATTCTTGGGAGGCGGCGCTGCACGCCGCCGGTGCCGGACCGGCGGCGGTGGACGCTCTGCGCCAGGGTGTGGCCGGCGCGGGCCTGCTGGCGGTGCGACCGCCCGGCCACCACGCCCTGCGTAACCGGGCGATGGGATTTTGTCTCTTCAACAACATCGCGATCACGGCCGAGCTCCTCGCCACCCAAGGGGAGAGGGTGGCCATCGTCGATTGGGACGTTCACCACGGGAACGGGACGCAGGACTGCTTCGCCGACCGGCCCGACATCCTCTATGTGAGTCTTCACCAGTTCCCCTTCTATCCTGGGGGGGGGTGGATGGACGAAACCGGGCACGGTGCAGGTGCCGGTCATGTCGTAAACCTCCCGTTCCCGGCCGGGACCGCCGGCGACGTGTACCGAGCCGCCTTCGATCGTGTGGTGGGTCCGGTGTTGGGCGCTTTCCGGCCCGACTGGGTGCTGGTGAGCGCCGGTTTTGATGCCCACACCAGCGATCCGCTCGCCGAGCTCGAGCTGGCAGCATCTGACTACGGCTACATGGCCGCAGCTCTCGCCGCCGCCTCTCCCCCCGGTCGTCTGTTGTTCTTCCTCGAGGGAGGGTACGACCTGGTGGCTCTCACCGGTTCGGTGGCCGCGACCCTGCGGGGGTCGGCAGGGGAGGTCTCCGCAGAGCCACCGGGCAGGTCAACGGGTCGGGCCTGGGACCATCTGGAGGCGGCCGCGCTGATCACGGCCAGGCATTGGCCGGTGAGATGAAGATCCCACAGTTCGGTGCGAAGGCACGTCGCTCGGGGCGGTGGCAGCGCCTCCTGACCGGTGGCACACCCGCGGCCGCGGGCGGGCCGCCGACGACCATGGCTGGGGGGGGGTTCCCGGCATCGCCCAACGGCGCTTCTTCGTTTCACCTCATTTGGACCGATGACGGCCAGCCGGTCGATTCCGCCGAGGTGACCCTGGAGGTCGTGGTGCCGCCGACCGTGCCCCACCTCTACTTCTTCGCGTTGCAGGTGAGCTTTTTCGGCGAGGTCGGAAAAACCGGGTCCGCCCACCTCGGTCTGCAATGGAACCCTCGTTTCCCTGGTGCACTGGCGGTCAACTGGGGCGGGTACGAGGTCGGTGGTGCGATGTTGACCGGGACGGAGTCGAAGCTACCGAGCACCCCGGCCGACCCCAACACCCGAGACTTTCCCTGGTCACCCGGTCGACCCTACCGGCTGGCGGTGCGACCGACACCGAGTTCCCCCGGTTGGTGGCGCGGCGAGGTCACCGACCTGACCGATGGCACGACCCAGGAGGTACGCGACCTGGCCGCGGGAGGTATCCGGGTCGGTGAACCGATGGTGTGGTCGGAGGTGTTTGCCCGTTGTGATGATCCTCCCGTGGTGGTGCGATGGCGGGATCCCACCCTCCTCGCCGGCGGGGTGGGCCGGCCGCTCTCCGGGGCGAGGGTCAACTACCAGTTTGAAGCTGACGGGGGGTGCAGCAACACCAGCTGCGTCACCACTCCAGCCGGGATCGTCCAGATGACCAACAGCGCCCGCACCACCGCCGCCGGGAGCATTCTGGCGTGGCGTTGAGCGGTATCTCGGGTGGAGGATGACCGCTCCGACCGCCAGGCCCAGAATCGGCAGGACCCGGGCGGACTAGAGGTCAAGCCGCAACGGCGATCTGCCGATAGACGAGGGATTCAGCAGGACGCGAAGGGTCAGATGACAGCCTCGATCGACGATCTACTTGCCAAGGCAGTGGAGGTGGGAGCCTCCGACCTCCATCTCAAGGTGGGGTCTCCACCCGTTTTCCGTATCGACGGCGAGCTCCACATCACCAACCTTCCGACCCTCCGCCCGGCCGACACCGAGGGCTACGCCAGGACCTTGATGACAACGAAGGCCACGGCCGACTTCGATGCCTCCAATGAAGCCGATTTCGCCTTTGGACGTCAAGACATCGGTCGGTTCCGCGTCAACGTGTTCCGTCAGCGGGGTTCGGTGAGCCTAGTTCTGCGCAGGGTCTCGCCCACCTCGTTCACATTCGATGAACTCGGACTGCCACCCATCCTCGCCAAACTTTCAGCCGAAAAGCGCGGCCTGGTGCTCGTGACTGGCCCCACCGGTTCGGGAAAGACCACGACGATGGCGGCGATGGTCGAGGAAATCAACACCACCCGTCGCGCCCACATCATCACCATTGAAGATCCCATCGAGGTGCTCCACGCCGACCGGGAGTCGATCATCGCTCAGCGCGAGGTAGGAGTCGATACTGCCGACTATCACGAGGCAGTGCGGCGGGCGATGCGTCAAGACCCCGACGTCATCATCGTGGGGGAAATTCGCGACCCCGAAACCGTCAAGGCCGCCATGCAGGCGGCCGAGACCGGCCACCTGGTGATTTCCTCCATGCACACCGCCGACGCCACCGAAACCATCAACCGCATCGTCGACTTCTTTCCTCCCTACCAGCAGAAACAGATCAGACTCAGCCTGGCGGCCGTGCTCCGGGGGGTGGTCAGCCAGCGGCTCCTGGAGGCGGTCGACGGGGGTCGAGTGCTGGCAGTAGAGGTGCTCACCATGAACGGGCGGGTATTCGATCGAATGGTCGACGAAGACCAGAGCCACACTCTCGTTGACGTGATTAAGGAGAGCGAGTTCTACGGCATGCAAACGTTCGATCAGGCCATCCTCGAACTGTTCAGGACCGGGAAGATCTCTCAGCCAACCGGCCTGGCCAATGCCTCCAATCCCCATGACTTCCGGGTGAAGACCGACCAACTCGGCCTAGTGGACGTCTAACCGGCGTACCGTTCTCCCGGCGGCAGCCCCGAGCCCTTCGCCCTTGTCCCGGCGGGGACCCCGAGCCCTTCGCCCTTTTCCCGGCGGGGACCCCGAGCCCTTCGCCCTTTTCCCGGCGGGGGGGCGGAGCCCTTCGCCGTCGCCAACTCTCTATTTGCACCTATAGCCTGGAGCGGATGATTCCTCCTCGGCTTGCTTTTCTGGTCGAGCCCGATGGCCCTGCCGCCTCCCTGGCTCGGCGCTTTCGCGCCAGTGGGCACCAGCTCTACTTGGTGGGAGGTTCGGTCCGCGACGCTTTACTGGGCCGAGCACACGAAGACCTCGACTTCGCCACCGACGCCCGTCCCGACGTCGTCAAGTCGCTCCTCAGCGGATGGGCTGAAGCCGTCTACACGGTCGGTGAAGCCTACGGAACGGTGGCCGCCGTGCACAAGGGTTGGACCGTCGAGATCACCACGTTTCGTAGCGAGGTCTATCGAAACGAATCGCGCAAGCCGCACGTGCTCTACTCAGACGACATCGAGACCGACCTCTCCCGTCGGGACTTCACCGTGAACGCGGTGGCGATCCGCCTCCCGGAGGTCGAAACGGTCGATCCCTTCGGTGGTCTCGTCGATCTGGCTCACCAGCGCCTGCGCACTCCCTTGGCTCCAGAGGTCTCCTTTTCCGACGATCCCCTGCGGATGCTGCGGCTCTATCGCTTCCAGTCGACGCTGCGGTTCACGCCCGACCGGTCTGCGGAGGCCGCGGTTGCGGAGATGGCGGGCCGTCTGGCCATCGTCTCGGCCGAGCGGATCCGCGATGAGCTCTCCAAACTTCTGTTGGGAGACGAGGTGGCGGCGGCGCTGTGGGGAGTGGTGCGGTCGGGGTTGGCCGTCCGGTTCCTACCGGAACTGCCGGCGCTCGAACTCGAGCAAGACCCGGTACAAAAGCACAAGGACGTGCTTGCCCACTCGGTGGCCGTGGTGAGCAAGACCTCGGCTCGGTTGGAGCTCCGCCTCGCCGCCCTTCTCCACGACATCGGAAAGCCGGCCACCCGCGCCTTCGGATCCGATGGAGTGACCTTCCATCATCACGAGGTAGTAGGCGCCCGCCTCTCCCGAGACCGGCTCCGCGCCCTCCGGTATCCCCGGCAGGTGGTCGACGACGTCGAAAAGCTTGTCGCTCTCCACCTGCGCCCGCACACCCTCAATATGGGTTGGACCGACTCGGCCGTGCGGCGCTACGTGCGCGACGCCGGACATCTACTCGAAGATCTCAACGAGCTGGTCCGCTGCGATGTCACCACCGCCAACACTCGGCGGGCCGGAGCCATCAGCCGCCGCATTGACGAGCTCGAGGAGCGCATCGACTACCTGACTCGCATCGAGGAGCTGGCCGCACTCCGGCCTCCGGTCGACGGGCATCGGGTGATGGCCTACCTGGGGATCCCTCCCGGGCCGCTCGTGGGCGAGGTCATGGACGAGTTGATGGAACGGCGCATCGAGGAGGGGCCGTATTCGGAGGAGGAGGCCCTCGCCCAAGTACGTCGCTTTGCCCTCAGCAAGGGTCTACCCGACCCGGAAACGTCGTGAATAGGAGGCTGGCGGTCGTCTTCTTGCTGATGGCGGCTTGCGTGCGGGGTCCTGCCGCCCCCTCGGCCGTGGCTCCGCCCTCGCCCCCTTCGGAAATCACCTCGACGCTCCCGGTCGGGCGGCCCGGAGCGGCTGGCATCGGCGACGCCCTCTTTCCCGACTTGGGCAACGGCGGTTACGAGGTCGACGACTACGAACTGGCCATCGACCTCGACACGGCCACTGGCGAGTTCGCCGCCACCGCGACCATCCAGGCCACCGCCCAGATGAACCTGTCGAGCTTCAACCTCGACCTGGCCGGCCTCGAGGTCACCGATGTGAGAGTCGATGGATCGCCCGCCTTGTTCCAGCACCACGTTGGCGAGCTGACGATCAGACCCGGCCCGGCCATTGCCGCCGGCCGCCTCTTCTCGGTGGTGGTGGAGTACCGAGGTGTGCCCCGACCTCGCCCGGCGGGGAACTCTTTCAGCCCCGGCTGGCGGCGGAGCGAGGACGGCTTCTATTCGTTCAACGAGCCGGATGGGGCCTCGACTTGGTTTCCGGCCAACGATCATCCTCTCGACCCCGCCACCTACCGCCTGAAGGTCACGGTACCCGCAGATCTCGAGGTGGTGTCTTCAGGTCGGATGGAGAGCTCCACGACTAGCGGCGGCCGGGCCACCGTGGTTTGGGTCATCGACCAACCGGCCGCTCCCTACCTGTTGCCCCTCGCCATCGGACAATTCGAGGTGACGGAAGCTGTGGGTCCAGAGGGGATCCCCGTTCGTGTCTACGCCTCCCCCGAGTTCACGCCCGGCGAGCTCGTCGCGTTCTCGCGGCAACCGGAGATGATCGAGTTCTTTGCCGGTTTGTTCGGACGGTTTCCCTTCACAAGCTATGGAGCCCTGGTGATCGACGACCCCGATCTGGGGGCCGCCCTCGAGACCCAGGGCCTATCCACGTTTGCTGCGGGCTCCCTGGCGGCGGGAGAAACGGTGGTCTCTCATGAGCTGGTCCACCAGTGGTTCGGAAACGCCGTGGCCGTAGCCTGCTGGTGCGACATCTGGCTGAACGAGGGTTTGGCCACCTACGGCCAGTGGTTGTGGACCGGCCATCAAGAAGGGGAAGATGGTTTCGACGCCGAGGTGGAAGGCGCTTACTCGGTGATGAGCGGGAGGATCTTTACCGACCAGCTCCCTGTTGAGGAAGCCGCCCGGCTGGCGATCGAACGCTTCACGCCCCCCCACTTGGTGACGGCCGACGACCTGTTCAACCCGAGCGTCTACCTCCGGGGGGCACTGGCTCTGGCCGCGCTCGCCGATCGATTCGGCGCGACGCAAGTGAATGAGCTGTTGGCCGTCCACTATGCCCGCCACACCGGCAAGAACAGCTCCTCGGCCGCTTTCGAAGAGCTGGCCGGGGAAGTCATGGGTGAGGATTTGGCCGAGTTCTTCGACACCTGGCTGCGGCGGGAGGGTATCCCGCCCATGCCTGAGCGCGGGCTGGCACCGCTCGGGTAGCCGTTACCGTTCCTTAGTCATGAAGACCGCCATCCTGGGAGCCTCCGGTTACACCGGCGGGGAGCTGATCAAGTTGATCGACGCTCATCCCGAGTTCGACCTGGTGTACATGGGCGCCCACAGTCACGCCGGGGGGGTCCTCGGCGACGTGCATCCCCACTTGCCGCGCCGGGACCGGCCCCTCCAACCCATCGGATCCGAACTGCTCCAAGGCGTAGAGCTTTGTTTCTTGGGTCTTCCCCACGGGGCCTCCGCCCATCTCGGGCACGGGTTGGCGGAGGCCGGGGTGAAAGTCGTCGACCTCGGTTCCGATTTTCGCCTCGATACGCCGGAGCGGTACCGCACGGCCTACGGAGGCGAGCACCCTTTGCCGGGAGAGCTGGGTCGGTGGCGCTATGGATTGCCCGAGCTGTTTTCGATGGCGGGAGCCGACCGGGTCGCCTCACCAGGGTGTTACCCCACCGCGGTGCTCCTGGCCGCCGCGCCTCTCGTGAAGGCAGGGTTGATGTCGTCGATCGGGATGGTCGCCGACTGCCTGTCGGGTGTGAGCGGCGCGGGGCGCGCCCTCAAGGAGGAGCTGCTGTTCGGTGCGATCGACGAAGGAGTGCGGGCCTATGGAGTGACAACCCACCGGCACCGACCGGAGATCGAGATGGGCCTCGACAAGTACGTGGGGGGGGGACATTCCATTACCTTCACTCCCCACCTCGTGCCAATGCAGCGAGGAATCCTCGCGACGGTCACGGGACGAGCTTTCCGGGTGGCCGGTCGTTATGAGCTGCTGGATGCTTTGACTGCCGCCTACGTCGACAGTCCGTTCGTAGAGGTCATCGATCAACCTCCCCAAACCCGCTGGGTAGTGGGGTCCAACCGGGCGCTCGTGACCGCCTACCTCGACGATAGGACGGACTCGGTCATCGCCATGTGTGCGATCGACAACCTGTTGAAGGGGGCGGCCGGCCAAGCTGTGCAAGCCGCCAATCTGATTTGCGGACTGGACGAGGGTCTGTCGTTGCCGCTGGCGGGGTGGATGCCATGAGGGCGACCGGACCGGCCGCTTTCTCGACTAGCCCGACCCCTCGGTACGTCGGCATCCATGGGGAGCATTTATGACCACGGGCCACGGCGCTCCGATTCCGGCCAAGACCCGGATTGCCAATTCCATGGGGAAGGCGCGGGTCCTCATGGAGGCGCTTCCCTACATCCAGGCGTTTCGGGGGAAGTCGATCGTCATCAAATACGGTGGGTCGGCGATGGACGATCCCTCGCTCCGGGAGAGCTTCGCCGGGGACGTGGCGTTGCTCGCCAACGTCGGCATCCGAACCGTGGTGGTCCACGGGGGGGGCCCGCAGATCTCGGTGGCGATGGCCGCTGAAGGCATCGAGCCGCATTTCGTCGACGGCCTGCGGGTAACCGACGCTGCCACCCTGGCCGTGGTCCAGCGAGTGCTGGCCGGGATGGTGAACCCCGACATCGTTCGGCTCCTAGGCGGACGGGGCGTCCGGGCGGTGGGCGTCACCGGCCTGGACGCCGGGTTGTTCACGGCCAGCCCTCGCCATCCCCAGCTTGGTTTTGTGGGCGAGGTGAGCCGCGTCGACACCGCGCTGATCGAGGCACTCGAGGAACAGGGAATGGTGCCCGTGGTGGCTCCGCTGGGGCGTGCCGACGACGGCCACGTCTACAACTTGAACGCCGATACGGCGGCCGGGGCGCTGGCCGTCGCCCTGGCGGCTCAGAAGCTGGTGTTTCTGACCGACGTGGAAGGCGTTTACCGTGATCCGGCTCAGCCGGACTCGCTGATCTCGCGCATGACCGGCCCCGAACTCGACGAGCTAATGGCTTCCGGGACCGTCGGGGGGGGGATGCTCCCTAAGCTCAGATCGGTTCAAGAAGCCCTCGGCGGTGGTGTGCATCAGGCCCATATTCTCGACGGTCGCATTCAGCACGCCTTGCTGCTCGAGATGTTCACCCCGGAAGGGATCGGGACGATGGTGACAAACGAGTGAGCCCCTGCCCCCGGGAGGCGATGCGCTTCACACCTCCACTCGCCATCTCCCCAGCCGAAATCGACGAGGCGATACTGAGGTTCCCCTCGCCCTTAGAAAGCGAGACAATAGCGGTGTGAGCAGCCCCCAGGTGATGGTGCGCGACGCAAGCGGTGTCGGGCCCCGGCCGCCGCGCCTCCCCGGTCGGCTCGGACCGCTGTTAGCCGTCTTGTTGACAGCTGGAGCGGTGTGGGCGATGGCCACGGTTTCCCCCGAATCCGCTCCCGAAGCCCCCTCGATCGGCCCCCCCGAAACCGTCGCCACCGCTGCTATTCCCACCGATCGCCTGGCAGCCGATTGGCGAGAGACGTTGGTGATCGGTGCGGGCGCTTTCGGCCGAGTAGCGGCAGGCCCGAGTGCCCTGGTGGTTGTGGGTGATCCCGAGTCCGGGCTGGATCGGACGCTCATGTTGTTCACCTCGAACGGCTCCGACTGGGAGCCGGTGGGTGACGATGCCGCATTTGAAGGAGCCCGGATCAACACAGTGGTCGCCGTCGGCGAGTCGTTCGTGGCGGCCGGCGCCATCCTCGGCTCGAATCGGTTGGAACCGGCGGTATGGACGGCGGCGGACGGCCGGGAGTGGACGAGGGTGATCCTTCCCCCGACCTCACCCGCCCATCAGACCGTTGGCGACCTCGTCGTCACGGAATCGGGAATGCTGGCGCTGGGCTCGGCCGTGAGCGACCTGGGAATCATCGGCGGCACCCCGAAGACGCCGGCCGTCGGTCACGGTCTATGGGATTTCGACGGGGTGGAGTGGCGGTCGGTGGCGGCCTCCACCGCCGACGGACGACCGTTCCTGGTCGATGTCCTGCCCGCCGGAGACTCCTTTGTGGGGGGGGGAACGTTGCAAGGAAAGGCGCGACTCTGGGTTTCCTCGGACGGTGAGTCTTGGGGCTTGGTGCGTGGCACCGGCAACAGATGGCCGGATCGGCTCGCGTTCACCTCAATGGTGCAACTCTCGGACGGGACGGTTGTGGCGGCCGCCACCCGGGAGGGGGAACAGTCGGTGATCTTTCGGAGCAAGGACTTGCTCACCTGGGAGAAGATCGACACCGCGAATGGGCCACGCCAGATCGCCCGGTTGATCCCCGTCAAGGGAGGTCTGGTAGCGATCCCCGATCCTTTCGGTCCCTCTCCGGCGTTGTTCTGGACGAGTGGTGACGGCGAGGCTTGGCAACCGGTGCTCCCCGGAGACTCCGGACTGCCGGTGGCCAGCGACGGCGTCCAGGCTGTGGTGCGCGACGTGGTGGAATGGGGTTGCCGGGACATAGCGGTCGGCTCGCTGGGGCTGCAACCGGCCATCTGGTCTCGCGGATGCGGCATCGACCCATGAAGGCCTCGGTTTCGGCCTCCACACACTGGAGATACCGGCGCCGGTGAGCCAGCAGGTCATCGTTCGCGACCCGACCGGTCCGCCCAGACCACCGCTTCGGTGGTGGTTGGCCATACCGGTGATCGGGCTGGCCGGCGCGGTCATGTTCGGCCTCACCACTCGGTCACCGGAATCGGCACCGACCACGGTCAGCGGCACCGTCGCATTACCGACACCTGACGCTGGCTCGGCCGCTGCTGCGGATCTGACCGACGACTGGCGGCCGGTGCCTCTGCCGGGGTTGGGTGAGCTGCACAGCGGGTTTCTGGTCGACGGGGGTTTGATTGCTCTCGGCGCCATTGACGGCCAGTCGTTCCTCTGGAGGCTGGAGGAGGAAGGCCGGTGGTCGTACCTTGGCTCGATACCTAACGCCGACATGGCGGCCGGGATCGAGTGGGGTGGCATGTTGCTGACGATGGGAAGCTTGGCCGGTGTACCGACCGTGTGGACATCCGACCGGGGTCAGGAGTGGACACCGGTGGCCCTTCCCGTCGATGTCGGGTCAACGGGGGGAAAGGTCAACGGGGTGGTCACCGCCGGTGGCGGTTTGGTGGCCTTCGGAGCAATGGGAATTCTCACGGCCACCGATGGTGTCCAAGATGTGGCGGCGGTATGGCGGTCCGTCGACGGAACCAATTGGCGGGTGGCATCCCTAGGGTCATCGACGCCCTCCGTGGTTGATGAGGTCCTCGTGTTACCGGACCGGCTGGTGGCGGCGGGGCGGGCAAGTGGTCTATCGGCCATCTGGACCTCCGCCGACGGAGCAGAGTGGCTGCTCCAGGATCAGGTCGGTGCCGAATACCTGGGGGAATTCATAGACATCGCCGCCCTGCCGGAGGGGGGCTTCCTGGCCCTCGGTTTTCAGTTCGAGGCCTATTCCGATTTCCCAGGTGGCTCGATTTGGCGTTCCGACGATCTGACCAATTGGGAGTTGGTGGACCCGGACTTCATCATGGGGATTCCGTTCACCAGTCTCGAGCCGACTGCCGACGAGGTGTGGGGCCTACGGTTGGGACCGTTTTTCTGGTTCACCCGCGACGGTGAGGCCTGGCAGGTCATAAATCAGACGGCCGGATCCGGAGAGGCGGCGGCCGAGGCGGCGGCCCGTTTCCCGGTGGTGCGCGATGTAGTTGAAACCGAGCAGGGCCTGGTGGCCCTCGGCACCGAGATTTACCAACCCATGGCGTGGATCCACGGTGCCGGGTCCAACCCCACCATTTCGGCAGGCGAGACCGAACCAGTATGGCGGCCCCGGACGGTGCTGGCGGACTCGACCGAGTTTTATGCGGTGGTCGGCCAGACCACGAAGGGTTTGGTGGCCTGGGTGGGTGGGAAGATCTGGTTGTCGGACGACGGCATCGCATGGAATCCCGTCGAGGAGCTGGGTTCGGGATCCTCCGGTCCCGGCATCTCCGGCTTTGGAGAATGGACCGGGGGGCGTATGGCGTGGGGTACCACCAGACTCTTCAACGAACCGGTTTTGTGGACTTCGGAGGAAGGGTGGGACTGGGAGCGGATCGACCTGGGAAACCAACCCGGTGAGGTGGCGTGGGCGGGGAACTGGAAAGGTTCACTATTGGCCGCGGTCGGCAACTGGAACGTCGGGACCATCGATTGGCTCGAACTGGAACGAAGCGCCGATGGCTGGCGACAGTCGCTGGTGGGATCGGCGCCGCTGGTATGGGGCATCACGCCGTTTGGCGAGGGCTTCGTGGCATCACGTGACGAAACGCTCGACACCCCGCCCCAAGTCGTCGTATCCGATGACGGTCTGACCTGGGAGGCGGTCTTCGACGGATATCTGGTCGGATCGATCGGTTCGGGGCTGGTGGCCAACGTCATTGACGGCGACTACGCCTTCTTCTCTGTCGACGGCCGGAAATGGTCGGCGAGCCCGGTACCGGGCGCCGCCGCGGCAGTGTCGCTGGCTGGCGACCGGGGAGCGGTGCAAGCCACGTCTGGTGGCGAGTACACCGTCTGGGTTACGGAGGATGGCTCTCACTGGGAAACGATTCCGGCCGGGATCACCAGCGGCTACTCCGCCGTCAATATGGTATTGATCCCCGGGACCGAGCAACTACTCGCCTTCGGACACAACCACGGCCGCCTCGCCGTCTGGGAATACACCGGTTAACCCCTTCACCGTATTGGTACTGCGAACCGGCGGTCGTACGCGCCACGCCTCGGCGCGGATCGTCGGAAGTTCGAAGCCGGGCACTAGTCACGATACGCATATGCGTATAATCTTTCATGCCTCGTCATGTCGCCCGGCGCCGCCTGATCCGCACCCTGCTGCGCCGCCGGCGGGTCACCAGCCAGGGCCAGCTACGCGAGTTGCTGCGTTCGGCCGGCCATCGGGTCACCCAGGCCACCGTTTCCCGTGACTTGCGAACTCTCGGCGCCATCAAGGACGCTGCCTCTCGATACGTCATCACCGAGGAGCTGGGTTCCGATTCGGCCCGGGGTGCCCTGGCCCGCACCCTGAGCACGTACGCCAAGTCAATGATTCCGAGCGGCAACCTGGTCGTGGTACGGACTACCCAGGGCGCCGGCTACCTCGTATCGGCCGCTCTCGAAGTGGCCGCCCTCGACGAGGTGATCGGTACGGTGGCGGGCGACGACACCTGTCTCGTCGTGACTGACGATTCGGTGGGCGGTGAAAAGCTGGCCAGACTTCTCGACGAGATGGGAGCGACGGCGTGAAGCGGGTGGTGCTTGCCTATTCGGGGGGCCTTGACACATCGGTGATCCTCGCCTGGCTGATCGAGGAGAAGGGCCTCGAGGTCGTCACCTATACCGCCGACGTCGGTCAGGGCGACGAGGTGGAGGAGGCCCGCGCCAAAGCGCTCGCCTGCGGGGCAATCGACGCCATCACCGAGGACCTCCGTGCCGAATTCGTGTCGGACTACGTGTTTCCGGCTCTTCGGGCGAGTGCCGTCTATGAGTGGTATTACCTGCTGGGTACGGCCCTTGCTCGACCGCTCATCGCCACCGGGCTCATAAGGAGTGCCCATCGCACCGGTGCCGACGCCATCTCCCATGGAGCCACCGGCAAGGGGAACGATCAGGTGCGTTTCGAACTGTCGGCCTATGCGCTCGACCCCGGCATCCGAGTGGTGGCACCGTGGAGGGAGTGGAAGTTGCGGGGGAGAGCCGACCTCATCGCATATGCCGATCAGCGGAGCATCCCGGTGCCTGTCACCGTTGAGAAGCCGTACTCGATGGACGCCAACCTGCTGCACATTTCCTATGAGGGCGGGGTGCTGGAGGACCCGTGGACAGCCCCCCCCCACGGGATGTTCCGGATGACCACGGACCCCGAGGATGCTCCGGATCAACCCGAGTGGGTGACGATCGGTTTCGAGCGGGGTAATCCGACCTCTATAGACGGGGAGCCGACCGAACCGGTGGAGCTCCTCACTCGGCTGAACGAACTGGGCGGCCGCCACGGGGTCGGTCGGGTCGATCTGGTCGAGAACCGATTCGTCGGGATGAA
>CAYUKI010000005.1:21519-21865 GCA_964445235.1 uncultured Acidimicrobiia bacterium
AGAGCCGGGGGGTGTACGAGACGCCGGGGGGGACCCTACTTCACCATGCCCATCGCGCGGTCGAGTCGATCTCGCTCGACCGGGAGGTCACCCATCTACGCGACGAGCTGGTGCCCCGTTACGCCGAGATGGTCTACAACGGTTTCTGGTTCTCTCCGGAGCGGGAGGCATTGCAGGACTTCATGGACAGCATCCAGCAGCGTGTGACTGGAGAGGCTCGGCTCAAGCTGTACAAGGGCGGAGTGTGGATCGAGGGGCGGCGGTCGGATCGGCACGCCCTCTACGACCAGGCCACCGCGACCTTCGAAGCCGACGACGTCTACGACCAGGCCGACGCCAGCGGCTT
>CAYUKI010000006.1:0-5062 GCA_964445235.1 uncultured Acidimicrobiia bacterium
ACTCCTTCGCGCGTTCGGCCATGGGCCCGTGGGGAGGCTTCGTGACCGGTCTGGCCGAGAACATCGAGTACGTGGTGACTCCGGCCGTGGTGGTCTTCTTCGCCGGCGCCTATGCCCAGCCGGTGTTCGACGAGCTCATTGGTTTGAGAATCCCCCAACCGGTTTGGTGGCTGATCTTCTATGTCATCTTCGTTGGGTTGAACATCATCGGCATCGAGGCGACGATGAAGTTCTCGGTGGTGATCTGTTTCCTCAGCCTGGCGGTGCTCGCCATCTTCTACGTCCTCGCGATTCCCGACTTCGACGCGGCGCTCCTGACCAACATCGCACCCGATCCCGGGAACACCTCGTTTCTCCCGTTTGGAGCGGGCGGCATCCTGGCGGCGCTGCCGTTTGCCATCTGGTTCTATCTGGCGATCGAAGAGCTGCCACTGGCGGCCGAGGAGTCGATGGACCCGAAGAGAGACGTGCCGAGGGCCACCCTGCTCGGCCTCATCACCCTGGTTTTCGCCGCAATCCTGGTGCTGTTCCTCAACACCGGCGTCGGCGGTGGCGCCGAAGGCATCAGGACATCGGGTGAACCGCTGTTGGAGGGCTTCAGGGCCATCCTCGGAAGCGGTTCGAGTGCCGCCCTCTTGGGGCTGTTCGCATTGACCGGCCTGATTGCCAGCTTCCACACCATCATCTACGCCTACGGGCGCAATATTTTCTCCCTCTCCAGGGCCGGGTATTTCCCGCACTGGATGTCGGTGACCCACGGAGAGAGAAAGACCCCGTGGGTGGCTCTGGTCCTCGGGGGGGCGATCGGCTACGGGCTCGACCTGCTGCTTTTCAATTACTCGGCAGGCACCGCCGTGGGCGACGCACTCCTGACCATGGCAGTCTTCGGAGCCGTGATCTCCTACTTCATGCAGATGCTGTCGTTCATCCTGCTCAGGCGGAAACTCCCCAACATTCGGCGGCCCTACGTCAGCCCGGTCGGCACATGGGGTGCCGGCATCGCCGGAGTCATCGCTCTGCTGTCGCTCGGGTCCCTCTTCATCATCCCCGGCTACAGGCCGGGGGTTTACGGGGTAGCTATATGGTTCGTCCTCGGCATTCTTTACTTCGGATTATCGGGACGAAACAAGCTGGTTCTTTCGCCCGAAGAGGAGTTCGCTATGACCAGGGGAGCGCACGGGCATCCTGAGGAAGAGGGTTACGGCACGACTCACGTGGCCGACACCACCGAATCCTGAGGCCCGTGGACTCAGGCGACCGCTACAACCGGTTGTCGAATGATGGTCTTGAGCTTCTCTGGGGCCGATCGTTTCGGATCGTTCAAGTAGATCTCGTGGTGGCGCCCGTTGGGTCGAAGTCCATGCTCCGCCAGGTATTCGTGTAGGGAATCGATGGTGGAGGTCTCGGCACTGTATGGACCCAGATGCAGCACCTGGACGCAGGTCCCTTCGTCGATCGTCTTGAGATGGAGGCGGGCCAGGGCGATGGGGTTCTTCGTGATCCTCAGTTCTCTGGCTGCGGCCGCGACATGGTCTTCCGTCACGAAATCGGGTTGAGCGATCAGGGCGGTCCAGCGCCACTCCTCCCGGTCGGCTGGCGGGCTTGGGAAGCCCTCATTGGCTTGACCGCTCACCCACCACAGACCCTCTAGGGGGCCAACCTTGAACTCCTTGCCTTCCTTCTTGAGCCTGAACCTCAGGGTGTAGGACAGGCCGTACAGGGCCTCGATGGCTAGTTGAAAGTCGACCGACCGGGTTGGGTCTCCCGCCCCGTCGATCGTCAGGTACTTGATCGGTGGAACCTCCACCACTTCGATTCGTTTGCCGGACGCTTTGTAAAGGAGGGCGTGGGCAAGAGTGGCCGCGGGCATGAACACCTCCAGGTCAACACCAGGGTGTCAGGTACCCCGATCGCCGACTAGGGCTATGCGACCCTGATCCGGGAGGCGGCCGCCGCGGACGCTTCGCCAAACCGCGAACGGACGTAGGCTGGGCCGGGTGGGGGCCTTTCGACCCTCCCCAAACGTGTGCCGATCGACGCATATGCAACAGTAAGGAGGAACACATGCTCCAGGCTCCCCGCCACGTCCTGATCCTCGGCGCCGCCGGGCGCGACTTTCACAACTTCAACGTCGTGTTCCGTGACGACCCCACCCACCGGGTGGTGGCCTTCACCGCCACTCAGATCCCCGGTGTCGCCGATCGGCGCTACCCACCGGCGCTAGCCGGGCGGTTCTATCCCGACGGCATCGCTATTTTCGACGAGAGTCGCCTGGAGGACCTTATCGCCGAAAACGCTGTTGACGAGGTCGTGTTTGCCTATTCTGACGTCACACATGAGCACGTGATGCACCTGGCCTCTCGGGCCTTGGCTGCCGGTTCCGACTTCGCATTGCTCGGGCCGAAGCGGACCATGCTGACCTCGAAGCGTCCGGTGATCGCCGTCACCGCGGTGCGGACGGGCTGCGGCAAGTCGCAGGTGGCCCGGTGGGTGTCTCGCCGGCTCCGCCAGGGGGGACGGAAAGCGGCGGCTTTGCGTCATCCGATGCCCTATGGCGACCTCAGCCGCGGGCGGGTCCAGCGGTTTGCGAGCCTCGCTGATCTCACGGCGGCCGACTGCACGGCGGAAGAGCGCGAGGAGTACGAGCCTCACCTGGCGGCCGGCAATGTCGTATTCGCCGGCGTTGACTACCGGGCGATCCTCGACGAGGCGGAAAAGGAGGCCGAGTTCATCATTTGGGACGGCGGCAACAACGATTTCCCCTTCATCAAACCCGACCTGGGCATCGTGGTCGTCGACGCCCTTCGACCCGGCCAGCTGACCACCCACCATCCGGGAGAGACGGTGCTTCGTCTGGCCGATGTGGTCGTGGTGAACAAGGTCGACGCGGCTTCCGTGGAAGACGTCGATCGGGCCATTCGGGGAGTAGAACGGATCAATCCCACCGCCACTGTGGTCAAGGCCGCCTCTCCTGTCACCCTCGACGAGTCGGTGGAGGGTAATAGGGTCTTGGTGGTGGACGACGGTCCCACCATTACCCACGGCGGAATGCCGTTCGGAGCCGGTTATGCCGCGGCGATCGCCGGAGGTGCTGCCGAGATCGTCGACCCACGCCGGTCGGCCCATTCGGCCATGACCGCGGTGTTCGAGGCGTTCCCACATATCGGCAGGGTTCTTCCTGCCATGGGCTACAGCCCCGCACAGCTCGAAGCCCTGGCCGTGACCATCAACGGTTCCACAGCCGAGGTCGTGGTGGCGGGGACGCCGATGGACCTGGCGGCGCTCGTTCCCCTCGACAAGCCGGTGGTGCGTGCCCGCTACGAATTCGCCGAAGCCGGTGAACCCACCCTTGGATCGATCATCGATGCGTTTGTCGATGCGGAGGTCAAACGATGAGGTGCCTGCTCCGAACTTCCGATCTCTCCATCGACGATCTCGAGTCGCTGATGGAGTTGTCCGCGCTTTTCAAGCGTCGGCCCGGTCACTGTCCCCAGGTCTTGAGTCACGATACGGTGGTGCTCTATCTGCAGAGACCGTCGACCCGCACCCGCCTCTCGTTTGAAACGGCGGTGGCCAGGCTGGGCGGCACACCGCTGCAGTTGGGGCCGACCGATTTCCAGTTGGGCGGCGGCGAGACACCCGAGGACGCCGCTCGCACCATCAGCCGCTACGCCGCCGCTTTCGTCGCCCGCACCGACAGCGACGAGGAGTTGGGTCGTTTCGCCGCTGCCTCCTCTATCCCGGTCGTCAACGCTCTCACGAGTGTCCACCATCCGATGCAGAGCCTGGCCGATCTGATGACATTGTGGGAGCGGTTCGGTGAGTTGGACCAATTGCCGGTCGCCTACGTAGGGGACGGCAACAACGTCTGTCACAGCCTCATGGAGGTGTCGGCGATGGCCGGAGTCCAACTGACCGTGGCCACCCCACCCGGCTATGAACCGGAGAGCGAGGTGGTTGCGTCGGCGGCAGCTCTGGCCGACAAGATCGGTGCTCGGCTCACCGTCATCACGGACCCGGAGGAGGCGGTCGCTGGAGCCCGGGTCGTGTACACCGGCGCCTGGTTGTCGGCGGACAGCCCCGAGGCAGAACGCACCCGCCGGCGGTCGGACTTCGCGACGTTTCAGGTGAACGAGCGCCTGATGAACCTGGCCGATCCGGAGGCGATCTTCATGCATTGCCTGCCATACCACCGCGGCGAAGAGGTGACTGCTGGGGTCATGGACGGTCCCCAAAGCGTGGTGTTCGACCAGGCCGAGAACAGACTGCACACTGCGGTAGCGGTGCTCTATGCCCTGGCCGAGGAGTTACTGGTAGGCGCCGGCTGAGCCGACCGTCCCCCCACTCAGAGTGGTCGCAAGGCGGCTGCTCTCGTCGGTGGTGAGTAGGTTTCAGCAGCTTAGGTATTCGATGACTAGTCCCTGGACGGGGGGTGAAGTTGTTCACTGATTCGCGCCCAGAGTGGCGGTACCGTGTTGTCCGATCGGTAGGGCGTCCAGGGAGGGCAGGGCAAATGGGCGGGTTCAGGGGCTCGGTAACTTTCGCCGGCGAGCAGGTGCAGACCTACGACGTCGACATCCACCTCGAGGAAGAGACCATCGCCATCGTCGCCGACGGCACCGTGGTCGGCCAGTGGCCGCTGGCAGAGGTTATCTTCCGAGGAACCAACTTCGGTTTGCGGATGACGGTCGAGGGCGAGGAGGTGCTCATCCGCACCGACGACCAAGGTCGTTTCGCCCGGGCCGTGGGGCTGCGGACGGGCCCGCCGGAGCTTCTCAAGAAGATGGCCGTCGCCAAGAAAACGGCAAACGAAGGCACGAAGCCCATGTCCCGCGATCGGGTCCGTAAGCAGCGGCGCCCTTCCAAGGCGATGCTGGTGATGACGGGGGCCGGCGTCACGACAGCGGCGGCGGCTGCCATCGGGGCAGTGGCGGGCGGGGGGGCGATTGAGCCCACCACCGGCCTCATCGTGGTGTGCAGCCTGGGGTTTTTGGGAGTCCTGGGGCAGTTGGGGTTGTTCCGGGACGTCTGAACCGGCGGAATGGGCCCCTTCCCCGGTATG
>CAYUKI010000006.1:5072-21351 GCA_964445235.1 uncultured Acidimicrobiia bacterium
CCAGGGGTCGATGACCCTCACAGGAAGCCAGCCGACCACGGTGAGCGTGGAAATCCACCTGGACACCGAAAGACTCTCCTTCCGATCGGGCGGTGTCGAAATTGGCAACTGGTCGCTGGAGGACGTCAAGGTCAGGGCCGCCCTTGACGGTCTGCATATCGTCGTCGAGGGAGAGGACATGGTTCTCCATACCAACGACGATGCGCGCCTTGCCATCGCCTTCGGTATTCGCAGCGCACCGCCACTGTTGCGCCGCCAGATGGCAGCGGCGATGCGAGACGAACCTCCCGCCCACTGAGCTCAACTCGAGCAAGGCGGGGACCCGTTGCCCTTCGCCCTGTCTCCTGGGGCGGGGACGGTCAGGCTCGCAGCCAGGCTCGCCGTAACATGCCGATCTGATGACGGACGCCGATCGACGCCGGGAGCGTTTGGCCAAGCGGCGTTCCGAGCGGGTAACCCAAGGCGTTACCCCAGGCGTCACCAGCTACAGGCAGTTGCGCAATCCGTACCCTCCCATGGCGCAGTTCTCCGAGGATCAGATCGAAGCCATCCACCAGACGTCGCTTCGGGTCCTCGAAGAGGTTGGCATGCGTGTCCTCTTCCCCGAAGCCAGGGCCATCTACCAAGCGGCAGGAGGAGTGGTCGATCCGGAAACGATGATCGTCCGCCTCGACCGGGGACTCGTAATGGAAGCGGTCGCCCAGGCCCCTGCAAGCGTCACCCTCCGGGGGGGGGAAATGACTGGAGACGTCTTCATTGGGGAGAACTCGGTGAACTTCGGGATGGTGGCCGGCCCCCCCCACGTATCCGATCTTGAACGCGGCCGCCGACCCGCCACGCTGGCCGATTTTGAGGATCTGGTGAGGCTCTCCCACACCTATGACGTGATCCACATGCAGGGGTCGGCAACCGAGCCCCTCGACGTACCGGTCCCAATGCGTCACCTCGCCATGACCTACGCCCAGACCACCTTGTCCGACAAACCCGTCCACGTCTATAGCCGAGGCAAGGAACCGGTGGCCGACTCCCACGAGATGGTGCGGATCGTCCGGGGTCTCACCGCCGAGGAGTTTGTGGGAACGCCTTGTTGCTTCACGGTGATCAACTCGAATTCCCCTCTTCAGCTCGACGTCCCGATGTCGCGGGGCATCATCGACTTCGCCCGGGCCGGCCAGCTGATGATCATGACGCCGTTCACGCTGGCAGGAGCGATGGCGCCGGTGTCCCTGGCAGGGGCGCTCGCCCAGCAGAACGCCGAGGCGTTGGCCGGTCTCACGTTGAGCCAGCTGGTCAAGACCGGCGCCCCCGTCATGTACGGAGCGTTCACATCCAACGTCGACATGAAGTCGGGGTCGCCCGCCTTCGGGACCCCCGAGTATGTGAAGGCGGCCTGGGGGAGCGGCCAGCTCGCCCGCCGCTATGGACTTCCCTGGAGGTCGTCGTCAACCAATGCCTGCACGGTCGTTGATGCCCAAGCCGCCTACGAGTCCCAGATGTCTCTGTGGGGCGCCATTTTGGGAGGCGCCAACTACCTGATGCACGCCATAGGTTGGATGGAGGGCGGGCTGACGGCATCGTTCGAGAAGGTGATCATCGACGTGGAGATGTGCCAGATGTTCGCCGAGTTGTTTCGCCCGGTGGTGGTCGACGAGGCCGAGCTCGCCTTCGAGGCGATTCGGGAGGTCGGTCCGGCCGGCCACTTCTTCGGGGTTGCTCACACCTTGGAGCGGTACGAACGGGCTTTCTACTCACCGCTCGTCTCCGACTGGCGCAACTACGGCGCCTGGGCCGAGGACGGAGCGCTCGACGCCGCCCAGCGGGCGCACCTCATCTGGAAGAAGGCCCTGACCGATTACGTGCCCCCCCCGCTTGCCGACGATCGCCGAGCCGAGCTGGACGCCTTCGTGGCCCGTCGCCGGGCCGAGGGCGGCGGCGCCATCGACGACTGAGGCGGTCTGTTTTCAGAGCCTCCTGAGGCGGCGTCCGGTACCGTTGATCGGCCTGCTGATAGGAGGTAGTGATGCTTTGGGTGCGTTTCGTTCATGTGGTGTCCGCGGTTTTCTGGGCCGGAGCCGGAATCATGGTCGGGTGGTTTGTGTTACCCGCCACGCGTGACGTGGGTCCCTCCGCTGCACCAGTCATGCAGGCGATCATCAGACGTCGTCTTCCCGACCTGGCCAGCCTGGCCTCGCTGTTGACGGTGGGGGCGGGGCTTTGGTTGTGGGTGGATCGGGGAGTGAGCTTCTCCAACTGGCGGGGGTGGGTCCTCGGTGTGGGCGCCTTGGCCGGGATCTCCGGCGCCGTGCTGGGGGTGGGATTCCAGCGGCCGACCGCCCAGAAGCTGGCCCTTCTCGGTGCCGAGGTGGCGGCGGGTGGCCAGCCTCCTAGCGCTGACCAGACCGCCGAGATGGGGAAGCTTTCCGGACAGCTTGCCAGGTACGCCTCGAGGCTGGCCGAGTTGCTGGCGGTGGCGGTGGGCGCGATGGCTCTAGCTACCTGAGGGCTGGATCGTATCCGCGGTGGGGGTGTCGCTACCGTGCGACATAGCAGCACAGGAGGTGGTCATGGCGTTGAGCACGATCAACTTGAAGCGTTGGATCGACGAGCACCGGCATCTGTTGAAGCCGCCGGTGGGTAATCAGCTCGTGTACCAAGACGGCGAGTTACAGGTGATGGTGGTGGGGGGACCGAACAGCCGCAAAGACTTCCACATCGATCCGGGCGAGGAGCTCTTCTATCAGTTGGAAGGGGACATGGTGCTGAAGGTTCGGGAGGACAGCAGTATCCGCGATCTGCCGATTAGGGAAGGCGAAATCCTCCTCTTGCCCCCGAACGTGCCCCATTCGCCGCAGCGGTTCGTCAACACGGTCGGTTTGGTGGTGGAACGCCAAAGGCGACCTGATGAGACGGAGTCCGTCCTTTGGTATTGCGAGAATTGCGACAATGTGCTTTACCAGCACACCGGCGTGATCACCGATCTGGTCACCCAGCTAAAGCCGTTGATCGAGGGTTTCTACGCCGACGAAGGCAAGCGGACCTGCAATGTGTGCGGAACCGTGATGCAGCCACCTGCCAAACCGAAGGCGGACTGAGCGGGCAAACTCGGACGCCTGGGCCGGCGAGACCCTCACGCTATTTCCCAGACAGAGCACTAGTTAGCAGTTGGATTGGTTGATCTGATGGCGGCGAGGAGTGTGATGGACCCCCTGGCCGGGAGATGCCGGCTACAGCGATGATTGACGTGCACACCCACTATCTTCCCGAGGCGCTGCCGGATCTGGCCAGGCGGTTTGGGAACCCGCGGTTGCCGAGCTTCCAGCGTCTGGAGACGGGCGGGGCGCGCATCATCATCGAAGGGGCGACCTTCCGGGAGGTGGGATCCAACTGCTTCAACGCTGTCCGGCGGCTCGAGGAGTGTGATCGGTCGGGCGTGAAAGTACAGGTCCTGTCGACGGTGCCGGTGATGTTCTCGTACTGGGCGCCGCCCGCCACTGCGACCGAGGTGGCTCGAATGCTGAACGACGACTTGGCCGAGGTGGTCGGCCGTCATCCCGGTCGCTTCATCGGTCTGGGCACGCTTCCCATGCAAGCCCCCGACCTGGCGGTGGCGGAATTGGCCAGATGTGTGGGAGGCCTGGGGATGGCCGGCGTCCAGATCGGCAGTCACGTCAACGCCTGGAATCTCGATGCCCCCGAGCTGTTCTCGATATTCGAGGCGGCGGCCGACCTGGGGGCGCCCGTTTTTGTGCATCCGTGGGACATGCTCGCTCCCGATCGCCTTGCCAGCTACTGGTTGCCCTGGCTGGTGGGAATGCCCACCGAACAGACCATCGCCATCTGTTCTCTCGTGTTCGGCGGGGTCCTCGAACGACTTCCTCGCCTGCGCGTGTGTCTCGCTCATGGTGGAGGTTCCTTCTTCGGGACCTGGGGCCGGATCGCCAAGGGCTTCGACGTTCGGCCAGATCTGGTGGCGATCCGTAACTCCAAGCCGCCCTCCGAGTACATGGGCCGGTTCTGGGTGGATTCGCTCGTCCACGACCCGGCCCTGCTGGCGCTCATCGCCGACCGGATCGGGCCGGAGCGAATCGTCTTGGGCACGGACTACCCATTCCCGCTCGGCGAGCAGGAACCGGGAGCCACCATCACTGCCGCATTTTCCGTCGGCGGGGCACCGATGGTCTGGGAGAACGCTTTCGAGTGGCTCGGCCTCCCCCCCCCATGATCACGACGTTTCGCGATCGTTTCCATATCCCCGTCGATCCCTCAGGGAGGGAGGTGGCCTACCTGTGCGGGCACTCACTGGGGCTCGCTCCCAAGGCCGCCGCCCAATTGGTGGAAACGGATCTGAGGTCCTGGGCGGAAATGGGCGTCGAAGGCCATTTGCGGGCGGAGGCGCCGTGGTACGGCTACCACGAGCTGGTGCGCCTCCCGCTTGCCCAGCTGGTGGGAGCTCACCCCGACGAGGTGGTGGCGATGAACAGCCTCACGGCCAACATCCACCTACTGATGGTCAGCTTCTTCCGACCTGACCGTGACCGCTACCAGATTCTGATGGAGGCCAACGCCTTCTCGTCGGACACATATGCCGTGGTGTCGCAACTGCGCCATCACCAGATCGACGAACGCCAGAGCCTGGTGGTCGCGAGTCCCCGCCCCGGGGAAGACACGATTCGCACCGAGGACGTGGTCTCGCTCATTCACGAACATCGCGACCACCTGGCGCTGGTGATGATGGCCGGCGTCAACTATCTCACCGGTCAATTCTTCGACCTGGCCGCCGTAACCGCAGCCGCCCACCACGTGGGTGCGGTGATGGGGGTGGACCTTGCCCATGCCGTCGGCAACGTGCCGCTACGCCTTCACGACTGGGGAGTCGATTTCGCCGCCTGGTGTTCGTACAAGTACCTCAATGGAGGACCGGGGGCGGTGGCCGGGGCTTTTGTCCACCGCCGGCACGGCTGGAACCCCGAGGTGCCCCGCTTTGCCGGTTGGTGGGGGACCGACCCCGAAACGAGGTTTGAGATGTCGCCGGAGTTTCGACCGCGCCCGGGTGCCGACGGCTGGCAACTCTCCAACCCGCCCATCCTTGGGCTGGCCCCGCTGCGAGCCTCGCTGGAGATCTTCGACGAGGCGAGCATGACGCGGTTGCGGAAGCGATCGGTCGAGCTGACTGGTTACCTGGAGGAAGGACTCGGGGGCCGCTATCCGATTATTACCCCCAAAGACCCAGAGGCGCGGGGATGTCAGCTGTCCCTTCGGGTGGGTGAGGGGGGGGGTGGGTTGTTGGCGAAATTGGAGGCGGCCGGAGTGGTCGTGGACTTCCGGCCCCCGGACGTGATCAGGGTGGCGCCGGTGCCGCTCTACAACACCGAGGACGATGTGGACCGGCTCGTGGCGGTCTTGGAGACCGGGCGCCCATGACCGAAGTGATCAGCGCCGCGGCTCCCGAACCGGTGGGTCCTTATCCACACGCCCGGCAAGCTGGCGGCTTTCTGTTTCTGTCCGGCATGGGCCCTCGCCGGCGGGGTGCAAAGGAGATCCCGGGAGTCACGTTCGGTGCCAACGGCGAGGTGTTGGCTTACGATTTCGCCGTCCAGTGCCGGGCGACGTTTGCCAACGTCGCCGCGGTGTTGGAGGAGGCCGGTTCGTCCTTGGAGAAGGTGGTGGACGTGACCGTCTTCATCACGGACCTCGGGTCCGACTTTGCCACGCTCAATCAGATCTGGACGGAAACCTTTCGCTCCGCCCGGCCTACCCGGACGACCGTCGAGGTTCGCAGGCTGCCGACGCCCATCGCCATCGAACTGAAGGTCATCGCCGAGGTGTGAAGGAACCGGTAACGGTCGTTGGGGCGGGTTTGGCCGGGGCGTTGCTGGCCACCCTGCTGGCCCGCCGGGGCCTGGCCGTGACCGTGTTCGAGCGCCGACCGGATCCCCGGCTGGCCGGTTACCAGGGGGGCCGCTCCATCAACCTGGCGCTGGCCGAGCGGGGGCTCCATGGCCTGCGCCGGGCCGGGCTGGCCAGGGAGATCATGGAGCGGGCGGTGATGATGCGGGGCCGCTACGTTCACGGTGCCGACGGGCACGCCGGTCTCCAACGCTATGGACGAGACGACTCGGAGGTCATCTGGTCGATCAACCGGGGTGATCTCAACCGGCTCCTGGTCGATGCCGCCGAACAGGCCGGGGCCCGAGTGGTTTTCGATCGCCGGCTGGCCGGCGTCGTGTTTTCGGGCGGTGTGGTCGAGCTCGTCGATGAGACCACCGGCGCGGTGGAGACTCATCAGGTCGGGGTAGTGATCGGCGCTGATGGGGCGGGATCGACGGTCCGGCAGGCGATGAATGCGGAGATCGATCTTGGCGAAACCGTCGAGCCCCTCGGCCACTCCTACAAGGAACTGGAGATACCGCCCCTATCGGGGGGGGGATTCGCCTTGGAGCCGAACGCGCTCCACATCTGGCCACGGGGTGGCTACATGTGTATTGCGCTTCCCAACCCGGAGGCCACCTTCACGGTCACGCTATTTCTCCCCACCGAGGGAGAACCGAGCGTTGCCTCCATCGAAACCGGCCGAAAGGCGCGGGCATGGTTCGATTCTGAGTTCGCCGACCTGTCTCCCTTGATTCCCGATCTGGAGGTCGACTTCGATACCCACCCCACCGGCTCCCTTTCCACCCTTCGGCTCGAGCGGTGGTCGCTCGGCGGTCGAGCCGCCTTGATCGGGGATGCCGCCCATGCCATGGTCCCCTTCCATGGACAGGGGATGAACTGTGCCTTCGAGGACTGCGTCGAATTGGACGATCTGGTTGGGGAGCGGCCGACATGGGAGGAGACCTTCGCCGAGTACGAGCACCGCCGGCTCTCCAATTCGCAGGCTATCCAGCTGATGGCCGTGGAGAACTACGAGGAGATGCGAGACCGCGTGGTGGATCCGCGGTTCCTGCTCCAGAAAGAGCTCGAACGGATCCTGGCCGATCGTCATCCGAGCATATTCGTGCCGCGCTACACGATGGTGACCTTCCGGCGGGTCCCCTACCGGGTGGCGTACGAACGGGGGGAAGACCAGTGGCGAATCCTCGAGGAGTTGACGACGGGTCGGACCTCGATTGAGGAGGTCGACCTGGCAGTCGCCGATGAGCTGGTGACGGCCCGACTCACACCCCTGGGGTGATGGTCGCTGCTGCCGTCGGCCGCTTGTCCCGTAGCCCACAGATGATCTGTGGGCTACGGGTAGTACTGGGTACTACCCAGAACCCTGGGTTCGCTGGGGGGGGTGGGCGGACGTGATAATGCGGGCCCGATGAGTGGAAGTATCAGGTTGGTTACGGAGGTGCCGGGACCGCGCAGCCGCGAGATCGTCGCCAGGAGGGAAGCCGCCACCCCGGCGGCGGTCGCCAAGCTCACGCCGATCGCGGTGGAGCGGGCCGAGGGCGCCGTGGTGGTGGACGTGGATGGCAATCGTTTCCTGGACCTGGCGGGCGGCATCGGCGCCCTGGGAGCCGGCCACCGTCCTCCTCAGGTAGTGGCCGCCATCAAGGAACAGGCCGACCGCCTGCTGCACATGTGTGCGATCGTCGCCACCTACGAGCCCTACGTCGAAGTGGCGGAAGCCCTCAATCGGGTCACGCCCGGGGCGTTCCCCAAGAAGACCTACCTGGTCAACACCGGCGCCGAAGCGGTAGAGGGGGCGGTCAAACTGGCGCGCTATTACACGGGGCGCCAGGCGGTGGTGGTCTTCGAAGGTGCCTACCACGGGCGAACCAACCTCACCATGGCGATGACCTCGAAGTACAGCCTGTTCAAGAAGGGCTTTGGGCCCTTCGCCGGCGAGATCTACCGCTTCCCATTCCCCTACGTCTATCGCCGACCACCGGGGATGAGCGAGGAGGAGTACGTTGCTTGGCAAGTCACCAATCTCGATCACGCCTTCGTGGCGTCGGTGGATCCGAGCCAGGTGGCAGCCATCGTCATCGAACCCGTCCAGGGGGAAGGCGGTTTCCTGCCCGCTCCGCCTGCTTTCCTGCGCCGCCTCCGAGAAATCGCCGACGCCAACGGGATCGTGTTGGTAGCCGATGAGGTGCAGTCCGGGTTCGGGCGCACCGGAATGCTTTTCGCCATCGAACACTCGGGGGTGGTGCCGGACCTGGTCGTCACCGCCAAATCGCTGGCTGCCGGTTTGCCGCTCGGGGCCGTCACCGGCCGGGCCGACATCCTCGACGCGGTCCATCCAGGGGGAATGGGTGGCACCTACAGCGGCAACCCTTTGGCCTGCGTGGCGGCGCTGCAGGCCATCGAGCTGCTCTCTCGGCCCTCCTGGCTGGAGCGGGCTACCGCTCTCGGCGTTCGTATGCGCGGGTGGTTGGAGAAGATCCAGGACAACCAGCCCGACCTGGTCGGCGACGTGCGCGGCCTCGGTCCCATGCTGGCCATGGAGCTGGTGGAGAATCCGGAGTCGAAGACCCCGGCGGTTGACGCCACCATCGGGGTGACCCGGGAGGCGCTGCAGCGAGGAGTAATCGTCATCAGGGCCGGGTTGTATTCGAACTGCGTACGGTTCCTTCCCCCGCTCGATCTCGGAGACGAGCAATGTGACGAGGCGATGTCGGTGGTGTTCGAGGCAGTCGCAGCGGTGGCGCAGGCAAGGAGCAGATCATGACGATGCCTTTCCTTCAGTACATAAACGGCGAATGGGTGGGAGCGGCTCGGGGTGGGCTTTGGGACCTGGTTAACCCGGCCACCGAGGAGACCATCGGTCAGGTCCCCTTCGGGGGGGCGGAAGATGCTCGAGCTGGCGTCGACGCGGCCAGTTCCGCCCTGTCGGGATGGTCGCATCTCACTGCCTACGACCGAGCCGCCCACCTGGAGCGGGCCGCCGCTCACATCGCCGCGAACCTCGACGAGTTCGCCGCCATCACCACCGAGGAGTGCGGGAAGCCGCTCGTGCAGGCCAGGGCCGAGTGGGCCGGCGCCCCCAACCAGATCCTGTTTGCTGCCGAGGAAGGCAAGCGGATCTCGGGTCGCTGGATACCGAGTCGGGTGAAGAACAGGCGCATCGACGTCACCTACCGGCCGGTGGGGGTGGTCGGGATCATCACCGCCTGGAACTTCCCGGTCTACAACGTCGTGCGAGCGCTGTGCTCGGCGTTGGCGGCCGGGTGCACCGTGGTCGTAAAGCCGTCTGAATACACGCCCCGTTCGGCGATGTTGGTAGCCCGGGCTTTTGCCGACGCCGGCACCCCCGCCGGTGTCGTCAACGTCGTGATCGGGGAAGCCCAACCCATCGGCGAGTCGTTCCTTGCCGATCCCCGCTGCCGGAAGGTGTCGTTCACCGGCAGCACCCGGGTTGGAAAGCTCCTTATGGACGGCGCCTCCCGTACCGTGACGAAGCTGGCTCTGGAGATGGGGGGCAACGCCCCCGTCATCGTCTTTCCCGATGCCGGCGACATGGAGGTGGTTGCCAAGAACGGAGTGGTATCGAAGGTGCGGAATGCCGGTCAGGTCTGTGTCTCGCCCCAGCGGTTCTACGTCCAGCGTCAGGCGGTCGCCGCCTTCACGGATACGGCCGTGGCGGTGGCCAAGCTTCAGGTGGTCGGCAACGGCACCGATCCGAACACCACCATCGGTCCGTTGATCAATGCCAGCCAACTCGCCCGGGTAGAAAAGATGGTCGACGAGACCGTCGCCCGCGGTGCCCGTGTCCTCGTGGGGGGGGGAAGAGCATCGAACGAGCGAGGCTATTTCTACTCCCCAACGGTGCTTACCGACGTTGCCCCGGGGATGCCCCTCCACGAGGAGGAAGTCTTCGGTCCGGTACTCCCGGTTATTCCCTTCGATACCGCCGAGGACGCCATTGCCATGGCCAACTCGTCGGAGTACGGGCTGGCCGCCTATGTGCACACCGCCGACCTGCGGACGGCGATGAGGGTCTCCGAGGAACTCGAGTATGGGATGGTGGCCATCAACGACTGGTACGTGGCCACCCCGGAAGCGCCTTTCGGGGGCATGAAACAGAGCGGGGTGGGCAGAGAATCGGGCCAGGAGGGGGTCTACGAGTACCTCGAAGGAAAGACGCGCCTCTTCGGGGGCATGGGTTGAGGCAGGCCTCAATGCGGAGGCTGGATCTGAGGGGGACGCCCGAGGAACTAGGCACCGCCTTCGGCACCGTCTTTGACGAGGAGATCCGGGCATACCTGGAGGACCGTCTCGCCCGTTCGAAGGTGGGGACCGGGTTCTCTTCCGATCAGCTCCGCCGCCTGGCCGCCGACTGCCTGCCAGCCCATCGGCGTTATGCCCCCGACCTCTACGAAGAGATGACGGCCATGTCGGAGGCGGCCGGTCTGACTCCGGCCGAGGCAGTGATCGTGGGCGGATACACGGACTTCATCGACACGGTCCGGAGCGCCGCCGGTACCGGGCCGGCCGAGGACGACTGCACGGCAGTGATGGTTCCCGATTCCATGGCCGGTGGATCCGGCTACCTGGCGCAGACCTGGGACATGCATGCCTCATCCACCGAGCATGTGGTATTGCTTCGCGTCCGTCCCCGTACAGGGCCGGCGGCCTTGGTCTTCACCACAGTGGGGTGCCTCGGACAGATTGGCATGAACGAGGCTGGACTGGCGGTGGGAATCAACAACCTGACCGCGGCAGACGGCCAGGTGGGCGTCACGTGGCCGTTCATCGTCCGGAAAGTACTCCAGCAGACCGACTTCGACCTGGCGGTGAAGGCCGTGCTGGAAGCCGACTTGGCCGGCGGCCACAACTTCTTGCTCTTCGACATCTCCGGCCGGGGGGTGAACATCGAGGCCATGCCGAGCCATCAAGAGCTGACCGAACTGGAAGCTCGCCCACTCGTGCATGCCAACCACTGTCTGTTCGAGGCCACCCGGCGCCACGAAGCAGAACGGCCGGCGGTTCTGGTGGCGTCGTCGGAAGCGCGGATGCGAGACGCCGCCGCCTGGCTGGAGCGGCCGCCCATCACCGAGAGGGAGCTGATGGCCATGACGCGAGATCCGAACTCGATCTGCCGGAGGCCGGAACCACCCTTCGACTACGAGACCTGCGGAGCCGTGATCATGCGACCGGGCCGGGGCGACCTGTGGGCGGTCTGGGGGCTGCCGGCGGAGAACGAGTATGAGCATTTCCGGTTCGACTGGTGAAAACGCTCAGGACCGAGAGCCATTGGGCGGGCTCCGGTTCGCGAATCTGACGCCGGATATGGCCGCTCAATGCGCTGAACTCGAGCATCTGGCCTTTCCGAACACCGACCCTGCCTACCTCTTCACCGAGGAGGACGTGAGCGTATACGCCGGGACTTTCGCGGAAGGCTTCTTCGTTTGCCTCGACGGGGAGCGAGTCGTCGGACAGGCGGCTGGGATCTTCCGAGATTTCGACTTCTCCACGACCCAGCACACCCTCTTGGAGATGGCGGGGCCGCATCAGTGTGGCAACCACGACTCGGAGGGGGAGTGGTACTACGGGACCGACATCGTTGTCCACCCCGACTATCGCCGGAGAGGCATCGGCGGCCGCTTCTATGACCTGCGGAAGGATCTGGTGAGAACCCGCCGGAAACGCGGCATCGTGGCCGGCTCCCACATGCAAGGCTACGCCCGCCACCGGAGTTCCCTCACGCCCGACGCCTATCTCGCCAAGGTGGTGGCCGGCGAGCTTTACGACCCGACCGTCACGTTCCAGATCCAGCATGGGTTCTCGGTGAGAGGCTTGCTGGCGAACTACGTGGTGGACGACGACACCGGCGGTTGGAACGCCTTGATCGTCTGGGAGAACCCCGACCGCTGAGTTCGGAATCGGCGCCTGTTAGCTGGTGGCTCTTCCGATAAGCTGGACCCGTGGCCCTAACCACTGTTGCCTCCCTCGACGCCGCTCTCGAGATCCTGGCGAGGAAGAAATTCGCCTGGGCCACGGCTCCCCTCGAGACGAAGATCGCCTACTTGTTGCAGGCGCGCAAAGGAGTCGCCGAGGTCAGTCGGGATTGGGTGGCCGTGGCCGCCGCCGCCAAGGGCATCTCCGGTCCCCAGGTGGGGGAGGAGTGGCTGGGGGGCGTGTATCCGGTCCTGCTCATGATCAACGCCTTGGTGGAGACACTGGACGCCCTTGCCGCTGGACGTTCTCCGCTGACCGGGTTCAAGACTCGAATGCAAGGGTCGCAAGCGTCCGTCGAAGTATTCCCTCACGACGTCTACGACCGGTTGTTCTATCTGGGCTATTCGACCGAGGTGCGGATGTCGCCTGGAATCGACTTGGGCGATCTGCCCGAGACGGTGGCGGTCGCCTACCGGCGGCCTCGCCCCGCGGTCGTGGCGGTGCTGGGCGCCGGCAATGTCGCATCCATACCGGCGCTCGACTTGCTCTACCGCATGTTCGTGGAAGGGCACGTGGTGGTCCTCAAACTCAACCCGGTCAACTCCTACCTGGAGCCGTTCTTCTCGCGAGCGTTTCGAGCGCTCATCGACGACGGTTATCTGGTCTTCATCCAAGGAGGGGCCGAAGAAGGCCAGCGTCTCGTTCGTCACGAACTGGTCGACGAGGTACATCTGACGGGCAGCGACCGAACCTTCGACGCCATCGTGTTCGGATCAGGAGCCGACGGAGCACGTCGAAAATCGGTCGGCCAGCCGTTGATGGACAAACCGATCTCGGCGGAGCTGGGGGGTGTGGCGCCCACCGTGATCGTTCCGGGTCGATGGAGGGAAGCCGACCTCCAGTTCCAAGCCGAGCACCTCGTTACCCAGCGCTTCCAGAATGCCGGCTTCAACTGTCTCGCCACCCAGGTGGTGGTGCTCCCCGAAGATTGGCCCCTGGTCGACGCTCTTCTTGCCAAGATCGAAGAGGTGGTCAACGGCCTTCCTGCTCGGCCTGCCTACTACCCGGGAGCCGAGGAGCGCATCGAAGCGGCCTGCCAGGGTCGGAAGGGCCGCACCATGCAAGGGGGCTGGCGGATCATCGAAGGAAATGAAGAAAGCTACCGGACCGAGTTCTTCGCCCCGGTTCTCGCCACCACTCGTCTGGCCGGGGGTGATCCGGGCGACTTCCTGCGTTCGGCGGTCGATTTCTGCAATACGACCTTGAGCGGGACGTTAGGAGCGAACCTGCTCGTCGACCCTGCCACCGCCGCCGCTCTTGGCCCGGAACTCGACCAGGCGGTGGCCGATCTTCGCTACGGGACGGTGGGGGTGAACGGATGGACGGCAATGGGGTTCATCCTGCCGCGGGCTGCTTGGGGGGCATACCCCGGTCATCGGGTCTCCGACATCCAAAGCGGGATGGGGTTCGTCCACAATGCCCTGATGTTCTCGGCGGCCGAGAAGACGGTGACCCACGGTCCGTTCCGGCCGATGCCGCGATCCTTCAGACCGCCCTGGTTTCTCACCCACCGGCGCGCCCACGTCGTAGGTGAGCGTATCTGTGCTTTCGAAGCGCGCCGTAGCCTGGGACGGGCAGCGTCGGTGGCCGCCGCCGCTCTCCGTCCGTGATCGGCTGACGGTCAAACCCGCTGCGGGCCGGGTGCCCGACGGCTTGCCCAAGGAGGCTGCATGCGTTCGGTGTGGTCGATATTTCTCGCCCTCTTTCTGGCGGAGCTTGGTGACAAGACCCAACTTGCCGTGCTGGCCTTTTCGGCCGATACCGGCTCCCGCTGGTCGGTCTTCTTGGCCGCCTCCCTGGCCCTGGTGGCTTCGACCGGGCTGGCGGTCCTGGTCGGTGACGGGTTGAGCCGCGTCGTCAAACCCGCCGTGCTCCAACTCGGAGCAGGCCTGCTCTTCGTTGCCATCGGTCTGTTCGTGACATGGCGCGCTTGGTCCGCGTTGGGAGCCTGACCCAACCCGCGAACCCAGGGTTCTGGGTGGTACCCAGTACTACCCAGGGCCCACAGATCATCTGTGGGTGGGTGGCAGCTGTCGATGCCGAGGCCACCCAAGCTTCGGCGGCGGTGCCGTCTCTGGCAGCTTTCGTCGGACCGGGAACAACAGTTACCGGTAAAGTGAGAAACATGTATGGGCACAGCGATGCCAAGACGACCGCGCAGTACATCGCCGGTCTGCCCGAGCCGCGTCGCGGCGATGTGGCGGCCCTTCACAAGTTGATTCGCACGACCGTCCCGGGGTTGAAGCCGACGATGGCCCTCGGTTATCCCGGTTACGGGATGAAGCATTACAAATACGCGTCGGGCCGAGAGGGCGACTGGCCAGTGGTGGGGCTTGCCAACAACAAGCAGTACATCTCGTTGTACGTGACCGCCGTCAAGGATGGCCATTACCTCGCCGAGACCTACGCCCGTCGTCTGGGCAAGGCTTCGTGCGGCAAGAGCTGCATTCGCTTCAAGCGGCTCAGCGACCTGAATCTCGAGGCGGTCAAGGAACTGCTCCGGGAGGCGGCGGTCCAAACGGCCTAGGCGGACCGGTACGCCTGAACCCGCGGGTGGAACAGCGAGAAAGGCCCGATCAGCCGGCGACTGCCTCGAGGTTGAGGTGCCGCCGGCCGTCTCCTGGGGCATAGGCGAGCCGGCGAATCTGCCAGCCGGCCTCGGCCACCACGGCTTCGAGTTCCTTTCGATTGAACTGCCAGACGTGGTCGTCGTGGATGGGATGGCCAAGGCCGGGATCGGGTAGGTCCGCGTAACGCCGGTAGTACTTGTAGGTCCTTCCCCATTCGGCGCTGTCGGGCGTGGAAAGGAAGAGCCGGCCTCGGTCCGAAACTGCGTTACGCACTTTGACGAGGGTCGGGACCGCCTGGAAGTTGAAATGCTCGAGCACCTCGGTGAAGATCACCATGTCAAATCGGTGCGACCACGGCAGCGCCTCCAACTCAACGTTGCCGATGCGGAAATCGATCCCTTGATCCGCGGCAAGCGCCGGGCTCATGAATGCGTCGATGAAGTCCAACCCGAATGGTTGTGCTCCTGTGATCCGCTTGCCATGGACAAGCAAGGTTCCGTACGCACAACCCACATCGAGGATCCGGTCTACCACTCGGTCGGCACAGAAGGCGTCGATCCAGGCGGGGATGTGGAGCCAATAGAGGTGCTCGACCGAGCGGTACTTCTCCTGGTAATAGGGGTTGGCCACCAGCCGGGAGATGGTGTCCTGATCGGGTCTGACCCGTTCCAGGCACGATCGCTCCGACCGCCGGATGGACACCTTGCGAACCATCCGGGCGAAGGGGAGGACCACACCTCAACCGTAACAACCTGGCCGGGTCGCGGTCGAAGGTCTGGGCTTTGCGCGACAATGGCGTACCGGTGACGTGGTCCGAAATTCTCAACAAGCTCATGCAAGGCGCCGACCTCACCCGCGCAGAGGCCCGCCAGGCGATGTCTGAGGTAATGACGGGTGCAGCTACCCCTGCCCAGATCGCCGGCCTGTTGGTGGCTCTGGCGATCAAGGGTGAGAGCGTGGAGGAGATGACCGGTTTGGTGGAGGCCGTACGGGAGACCGCGGTGAGAGTCGATCCGGGTGTGCCGGTCGTCGATGTTGTGGGGACCGGCGGAGATGGCAGTGGAACCTTCAACATCTCCACCACAGCGGCCTTCGTGACGGCCGGCGCCGGGGCGATGGTCGCCAAACACGGGAACCGGTCGGTGTCTTCGAAATCGGGTGCGGCGGACGTGCTGGAGGCGCTAGGCGTCCCCATCGAACTTCCACCGGAGGCCAATTTGGCACTGCTCCGGGAGACCGGATTCGCCTTCTTTCTCGCTCCGCTTTACCACCCGGCCTTCCGGCATGCTGGACCGGTGCGCCGAGAACTAGGGGTGCGCACGGTATTCAACTTCCTCGGGCCACTTGCCAATCCGGCCGGAGCTCGCCGTCAAGCGATCGGCGTGTCGGATCACCGCATGGCCGAGCGCATGATCGGAGTCCTGAGAGAGCTCGGCTCGGAGTACGCATTCGTATTTCATGGTGGCGACGGCCTCGACGAGGTAACCACCACGGGTCCGTCTTACATCTACAGGCTGAAGGATGGCGAGATCACCCTTGCCGAGTTCACACCCGAGGATTTCGGAGTGCCGAGGTCGCGCCCCGAGGACCTGCGGGGGGGGGCAGCATCCGATAACGCGGCGATCCTTCGCCAGGTTCTCGAGGGTGAGCCGGGTCCCCACCGTGACGTGACATTGGTAAACGCGGCTCCGGCGCTGGTGGCAGCCGGTATCTCCGCGGGCTTCGAGGAGGCCATGGTCAAGGCGCGCGCCTCGATCGATGAAGGTTCAGCGTTAGCCGTACTCGAGGCCGTCATCCGCCGTGGTGCCGATCTCATGAGTTGA